>QHVW01000282.1 GCA_003223675.1 Acidobacteriota bacterium | reverse complement strand
TCCACCCAGACGGTGCAGGCGCCGCACTGGCTGGTGTCGCACCCCACATGGGTGCCGGTGAGACGCAGGTGCTCGCGCAGCAGCTCCACCAGCAGCGTGCGCGGCTCCACGTCGACGGCGTGGCTCTTCTCATTGACTTTCAGCGTGATCGTGGCCATAAACCTCCCTTTCCCAGAGAGCTGCCCACAGGCCGCAGGATGTGAGACGCTCCGCATCTTAAGCCTCGGGAGAGGGCGGTGCAAGACGGTGGCGGTCGTTCGGAGGCCTAGAGCCCGTCCAGGGCCGCGGCGGCCGTGGCCGTGGGGAGAAACAGCCGCTTCGGCCGCGCCGGAAAGGCCTGAAACCCGAAGGCTCTGTAGAAATCCGCCGCGCGCTCGTCCTTGGCGTCCACCACGATGGCGAAGACGGCGAGGGAGCGTCCGGCTCCAAGGATGCGGCGGATCGCGTCCGCCAGAAGAAGCTCGCCCACCCCTTGGCCCCGGACCCGTTCGTCGCGCGCCAGCCGGCCGATCAGGGCGGCCGGGATCGCGTCATAGCGCGGAAGCTTGTGCGCGACCGCCTCGGGGAGGCTCTCAAGAGACAAGGACAACGAGCTCAGGCTGTAGAGCCGACGACGCCGAGCTCCGGGTCGACGGCGACGAAGACACGGGCGACATTCCGCTTTTCGTCCTGACTGGCTCGGAGTCGGAACCAGGCGTCGAGATCGGGTTGCCCGCAAGAGAACTTTGCCCGGTCATGCTTGCCGAGCGGCTCGATCACAAAGCCCAAGGCGGCTTATCCCAAAACCTCTCGATGCCGCCTGAGCGCAGCCACCAGCTTTGCCGTAGGCTCCGGTGGATTCATCACGGCTTCAAGGAAAGCATCCCGGTCCGCGCCGACGAGCACCATGCGCTCATGCTCGGCGAGAACCTTACGAGCCCCCTCATAGGCTAGATCACCAGCCGTCAGTCCCGAGACCTCCATCGCGCGTTGGATGAGAAGCTTGGCTGATGGGGCGACCCGCAGCTCGATGCGCTCTTTCTTGAGCTCGCGGCCGGTAGGCTGGTTGCGGTGTGCTGAAGTTGCCATGACGGCAACAGTGTACGGTAAGTCACCGTGCTTTTCAAGGACGGATACAGTCGCCGGAGCTCATCGAGATGACTTGGCTGGCCCAAAATGAAGAAGGGCGCCCCTGTGTGGCCGCCCCTACAACGATGTTTGGTATTTGAGCCCCTCTCTCCCGCGGGGAGAGAGGGGCTGGGGAGTGAGGGTCAGCCCCCTAAGGGGTATGGGCCTCGCACTTGCCGTCATGCTTGATGTCGACGCCGGCCTTATGCGCCATGCAGCCGTTGTTGTACGTCTTGTTGTTGCAGCCGCAGACCGGGGCCACCACGAGCGGGCAGATCGTGGGTTTCTGCGCGCACATCCCCTCGTCATCGCACTTGCCCGTCTCCTTGGCGCAATAATCGCCCTTGGGGCATTGCGCGTTGGTCTTGCACGCCTTTGCCGTTGCAGCCGCAGACCGGCTTGAAGATCTCGGGGCAGACGTCCGGCCGGGCCTTGCACTCCCCCTTGCCCTTGCACTCCCCCGCCGCCTTGGCGCAGTACTGTTTCCCCTTGCATTGCTTGTTGGTCGCGCAGGCCTTGCCGGCGGCAGGGTCGGCCGACGCCGCCGGAGCGGCCTGCAGCCAGTCGGGAGCGTCGAATTCCGCGACGCTCACCCCTTCCGCGCAGGAGCCGTCCTGGAGCTAGGCGAGATCCGGGGCATCCTGCGCCTTCGCCGCCGTGCTCCCCACCCCTGCCCAGCCGGCGAGGATCACCAGCAGACCGATCCAGATCAGAGACTTGCGACATCGTGCTTGCATCACACACCTCCAGCGGGAAACCCGCGAGCGTCCAGGCGCCGCGGTGCGTCCTTCGCCGGCCCTTCACCGCACCGGCACACCCGATGGGCGACCGGCCGGCGACCCTCCCTGCACGGCTGTGCTGCCAGCCCTGGAAGCACCGGTCGTGCTCCAGTACGTGCTCTGTCTTCACTACGGGGCTCATTATAGCGCTAAAGCAGACGCCTTGGCATCCCAGGGGCCGTGACGGCGGCTGCGCTCTCCCTGATCTCTGCTAGACTGCGCTGCTCAATTTCGGCGGCCTCAGCTCCGCCTTCGAGGAATTCGACATGTCCAAGAAGATCTCTCTCCTGCTCTCTCCGGGGCTCGCCCTGCTCCTGTGCCTGGGAGCCGGCTGCAAGGCCGCGCCCGAGAAGAGCGTGGTTGCCGGCGTTCCGGCGGGCAAGACCGCCTCCGGCCAGCAGCAGGCGGCGGCTCCCCAAGCCGGCGGTACCACGACGGCGCCGCCGGCGGCGGCGCCAGGGGCGGCCGGCCGGCAACTGGCCCCCCTCCACCTCCCCGGGGCGCCCGCCGCGGCGACCCCGCCGGGAGCTCCCGGCGGGCCGGCGCTGTCGCTGGAGAAGATCCCCGCGGTCGTCGCGCGGGTGAACGGCAAGGAGATCAAGAAGGGCGAGCTGATGGACGGCGCCCAGGCGATCCAGATGCAGGCGGCCCAGATGGGCCAGCCGCTCAACCCCACGGCCGACCTCTATCGCCGGACGCTCGACAACCTGATCAACATCCAGCTCCTCCACGAGGACGCCAAGGCTCAGGGGGTCACCGTCCCCGACGCCGACGTGCAGCAGGCGGTCGCGGCCCGCAAGCGCAACTTCCCCAGCGAGGCGGACTACAAGAAGGCTCTCGCGCAGGCGGGCATCACCGAGAAGGATCTCCTCGACCGGGCCCGCGAGCAGCTCATGATCCAGAAGTACATCGAGACCAAGCTCGCTCCCAAGGCGGCCGTCTCCGACCAGGCGGTACGGGATTACTACGAAAAGAACAAAGAGGCGCAGATGAAGGTGCCGGAGCGCCGGCACGTGCGCCACATCCTCATCGCCGTCGATCCAAAGGCCCCGGCGGCCGACCGGGACAAAGCCAGACAAAAAGCGCAGGACATCCTCAAGCGCCTGCAGGCCGGCGAGGACTTCGGCACACTGGCCCAGCAACTCTCGGAGGATCCCCGCTCCAAGGACCGGAAAGGCGATCTCGGTTGGATCATCCACGAGCAGACCCGGAACGTGCCCGCGTTTGGAGATGCCGCCTTCGCGCTCAAGAAGCCGAACGATCTGAGCCCGGTGGTCGAGAGCCCCTATGGCTTCCAGATCATCCAGCTCATCGAACGGCAGGACCCCACCACGCTGCCCTTCGACCAGGTGAAGGACCGCATCTCGGAAATGCTCAAGCAAGAGGAGGTCAAGAAGGTGGTCCAGGCCCGCGTCGGAGAGCTGCGGGCGAAGGGGAAGGTGGAGGTCTTCCTGTAGGCCCTCATCACCCCGGCCCTCTTCTCCCGGCCCTCCACCCACCCTTCCGGGGAGAAGAGGGAGAAGGTTAGTCGAAGAATGTCTTAAAGCCCCTCTCTCCCCGGCAGGGGTGGGCGGAGGGATGGGAGAGAGGGGTTTGGGGAGTGAGGGTTTACGAAACCACCTCCCCACCCACCATCTCCGCGATCTCCGGCACCTCCTCCCCCGCGTCCACGGCGCGGGTGACCTTGTCGACCGGATCCAGGGTCTCGATCTCGTCGCCGCCCGCGGCGCCCATCTCCTTGAAGCGGCGGGCGGCGGGGAGGACCCGCAGCTCCAGCGATCCCACCGCCTTGTTGTAGGCGTCCACGCTCTGGCCGAGATTGCGGCCCATGGCCGAGAGGTGGCCGGCGAAGGTGCGGAGCCGCTCGTAGAGCGACTTGCCGAGCTCGCTGATCTGCTTCGCGTTCTCCTCCACCTGCGCCTGCCGCCAGCCGTAGGCCACCGCCCGCAGCAGCGCGATCAGCGTCGTGGGGGTGGCGAGGATCACCCGCTGCTCCACGCCGGCCTCGATCAGCGCGGGGTCCTGCTCCAGCGCGGCGCTGAAGAAGGTCTCCCCCGGCAGGAAGAGGACCACGAATTCCGGCGCGGGCTCGAACTGGGCCCAGTAGCTCTTCGCCGACAGCCTCGCCAGATGGAGGCGGATCTGCCGCGCGTGATCGCGCAGCTTCGCCCGGCGGCCGTCCTCGTCGAGCGCATCCAGGGAATCGAGATAGGCGTCGAGCGGCGCCTTGGCGTCGATGACCACGTTCTTCTGGTTCGGCAGGCGGACCACGAGATCGGGGCGCAGCCGGCCGTCCTCGGTATCGACCGTGGCCTGAAGCGAGAAGTCGCAATAGGCCACCATACCGGCCATCTCGACCACCCGCTGGAGCTGGATCTCCCCCCAGCGCCCGCGGGTCGAGGAGGAGCGCAGAGCGCCCACCAGCTTCGCCGTCTCGCGCTCCAGGTGGGTCTGCGTGGAGGCGAGGCCCTTCAGGTGATCGCTCAAGCTGGCGTAGGCGACCTCGCGGGCGGTCTCGATCTCGCGGATCTTGGCGTCCACCTTCTGCAGCGACTCCTTGAGCGGATGGACGAGCTCGCCGATCGCCTGCTGCCGGCGCTCGAGATCCCCCTGGGCCGCCTCCTGGAACTTCTCCAGCGTGGCCTTGGCGAGGTGGACGAAATTGGCGTTGTTGTTCTGGAGCGCCTCGGCGGAGAGCACCTTGAAGGCGTCCGAGAGCCGGGCCTGCGCCTCGTCGAGAAGCCGCAGCTTCTCGCCGTTGGCCTGCCGCTCCTTCTCGATCGTGGTCTGGAGGACCGCCCGCTCCTCCCGCAGCCGGCCGGCCTCGGCCGCGGCCTGGGCCAGCCGCGCCACCTCAGCCTCCCGCGCCCGCAGCCGCTCCACCAGCACGCTCCGCTGCTGCCGCGCGACGAGCCAGACGAGGACCCCTCCCAGGAGGAACGTCAGGGCGGGGATCACGACCTCCATCAGCTCACCCCTTTCGGGTAGAAGGACGGATATCTAGGGGCACTGAAGGAGAGTAGCACAAGATGATGTGGGTGCCGCAGAAGAAACGCCCCTCCTGAAACGGGTGGCACCTCTTCCCTTCTGAAACGCTCTGCGGAGCCGTCTCAAAGCCGCTTCCGGGGGGCTTGACAATGGAAATTTGGCCTTATGAAGGGCGTCGGGGCGGCTCCGGAGAAGGCGAGGTTATCCAAGCGCCTGGCACCCAGTTCTCCCAGTTCTCCCGTGCACCCAGTTCCCGTCCCAGTTCCCGTTAGCCGTTCTTTTTCCTTCAAGTCTGCTAAGGGGATGGTCCTTCGGCACTCGCTGTGTCAATGAACCATCCCCCCTTGGTTCTCCATCTATGGTCATTGGGGCAAGCAAGGATTGCAGCGGAGCTCGCGCCTCCGGGCATTGATTGCTCTCAGCCTGGCAAGCAGCCGTTGTCGCCACAGTCCAGTCGCGCCCTGAAGCTCCTTGATGGACATTCGTGGTCGCTGGATGGGAACGCCGTCATCTCATCGATTTCTTCAGGGGATGGGAGTTTTATTTCCCTTCTCCCGCTCGAGCCGGATGCACGTTCGATGATCTGACCAGCCACCTGGAGGACTTCATTCCGGACGTTGCCCTCGGTGATGGTGTTCGCCGCGACAGCCAGCTCCGACGCGATTGGATAAGCCCACGGGGGCGGCCCAGGCCACGGCCATCCCGGATGCTTGGTTCCGCAATCATCGATGAAGCTCGAGATGGCACTATCCACTCGCTTGCTCAGCCCAATCTTCACCTGCCCATCGGGCATCTTGGATGCCACCTCCCTTAGACTGATCACAGCGATCAGCGACGAGACCGCAGACACCCAGGGACTAGGGTTGGGCTCAAGTCCCAACCGAGGCAACCCAAGCCTGGCTATGCCAGGGCTTGACATCATGGCCTCCGGGTGGGTGCTGGGAGGTATGCCTCCTCCCCCACTGCCAAGGAACGGATTGTGAAGCAACGCAGCCATTAACTGTTCCCACGATCCCAGATAGGGTGGGAGCCACGGATTACTCATGATCTATCTCCCTCTGTGTTTTGTTTTTGTGATCCAGCCCCAACTTGGGGCTGAAAGCTTTGACGCCGCCGAGTAGGTCGGACGCCTTATGAGCGCCGCTGAGTCGGCAATCCTCTCGAAGCTGTGAGTCTCTGGGTCCACTACGAAGGGGGTTCCGGTTCTGTCTACTGCATTTTCCTTCCTCCCTTCCCAGGCTTGGCCTGGCGCAAGGCACCTCCCCGCGGAGTGGTGTGCATGGTCTGCCACGCTGAAAGCCAGCCAGACGTTGACGTCAGGCAGGTCAATCACGCCCCCCGAAAGCCGGTCGCGTAGCGCTCTGCCACGAACAGACCCTTGGACTCCTCGTAGGGAGTGACGAAAACGTGGTATCCATCGACCTCGACGAGGGAGGCAAAATCGGGGTCCAATTGCACCTCCACCTTGCCATCCACCAACCGCCCTTCCCCGAAATCTTCGAACCAACTATCCGGGCTCTCCAAGCAGTACAGTAGTCTGTGCGAACCGTCCGGGTGAGGCACGGCTGCGCTCTTGAGCCCGAAGACGCGCAGGTCTCCTAAGAAGATGCCCGCCAAGCCGGACCTGCCGGTATCTTTCGCGATGAGGGCGATCCCGCCGTCGGCGGTTTCAGCGCGGACGCCGACCGCCCCAAACCCCTTGCCGATGCCATGGACGCCGACTCCCAGGGGTTTATTGCAGACGCCTCGTACTCCTGTTCCACCGCTTGAGTCATTGCCGCCGGCGACCCCTACCCCCTGATCAGAGTTACACTGACCAACCACTCCGAACGCGAGTCCTTCTTTCTTCGAATTGAAACCGAATACTCCGCTCTTGTCGTTCGCGTCGCTGAACCCTACCACGCCATCATTTCCTCTACTTTGGCCTTTCACGCCGACGCCAGGACCCGGACCACCCCTGACGCCCGAACCCATCGGTGAATCACACGTCCCAACCACGCCATCATTTGCTTGGCTATGGCCTTTAACTCCGACTCCAGTGCCGCTCGCTCCCAAAACCCCAGTACCAGATCCGTCCGCTGAATCAGGTACTCTTAGCAAATTAGAATGTGGACTATTCAAACTGTCAAAACTTGCCCCTACAACCCCGGTGCCCCCCCGCATGACAGTACCTGCCACTCCGATCCCGTTACGGTTGTGTGCGCCTAATACCCCAGCTACCC
>QHVW01000281.1 GCA_003223675.1 Acidobacteriota bacterium | reverse complement strand
TGTCCGGCGTCAGCGCCGTGGACGAGTCGATGCTCACCGGCGAATCGATGCCGGTCGGGAAGAAGGCCGGCGACCGGGTGATCGGCGGCACGATCAACCGCACGGGCGCCTTCCGCTACCGGGCCACCACGCTCGGCGCGGACAGCGTGCTCGCCCAGATCGTCAAGCTGATGCGCGACGCCCAGGGGTCGCGGGCGCCCATCCAGCGGCTGGCGGACCACATCAGCGGCATCTTCGTGCCGGTGGTGATCTCGCTGGCCATCGCCACCTTCGTGGTCTGGTTCGTGGCGGACGGCTCGGCCGTGCGCGCCTTCGCGGCGGCGGTTGCCGTGCTGATCATCGCCTGCCCGTGCGCCATGGGGCTCGCCGTGCCCACGGCCGTGATGGTGGCCACCGGCAAGGGGGCCGAGCTCGGCATCCTGATCAAGGGAGGCGAGGCGCTCCAGCGGGCCGGGGACGTCACCACCGTGGTGCTCGACAAGACCGGCACCCTCACCGAGGGGCGGCCCACGGTCACCGACGTGATCACGGCGCCCGGCTCTACCTGGAGCCCGGATTCGCTGCTGCGGATCGTGGCCGCGCTCGAATCCTCCTCCGAGCACCCGCTGGCGGACGCCATCGTGCGGCACGCCCGCGAGCGGAATCTGGCGCTCGCGGCTGCGGAGGAATTCCAGTCCGTCACCGGCCGCGGCGCGGTGGGGGTCGTCGAAAGCTCCTTCCTGGCCGCCGGCAACGAGAAGCTGATGGCGGACTACGCCGTCGATCCCGCGCCGCTGGCGGCCGAGGCCGCGCGATTGACCGGGGAAGGCAAGACGCCGGTCTGGGTGGCGGTCGACGGCCAGCTCGCGGGGCTGCTCGCGGTGGCCGACCCGCTCAAGGCCACCTCGCGCGAGGCGGTGAGGCGGCTCAAGAGGATGGGCCTGGAGGTCGTGCTGCTGACCGGCGACAACCGGCGGACCGCCGAGGCCATCGCCCGGCAGGCGGGGATCGACCGCGTGGTGGCCGAGGTGCTCCCCGAGGGGAAGGTCGCCGAGGTGAAGCGGCTCCAGGACGAGGGGAAGGTGGTCGCCATGGTGGGCGACGGCATCAACGACGCGCCGGCCCTGGCCCAGGCGGACCTCGGCCTCGCCATCGGCACCGGCACGGACATCGCCGTGGAGGCGAGCGACGTGACGCTGATGCGGGGGGACCCGCGGGGCATCGCGGCGGCCGTGGCCCTGTCGCGCCGCACCATGCGGACCATGCGGCAGAACCTCTTCTGGGCCTTCATCTACAACGTGATCGGGATCCCCATCGCGGCAGGTGTGCTCTACCCCGCCTTCGGGCTCCTGCTCTCCCCCATCCTGGCGAGCGCGGCCATGGCCTTCAGCTCGGTCAGCGTGGTCACCAACAGCCTGCGCCTGCGCCGGGCGCGGATCGCGTGAGGAGGATCGAAATGGAACCGGACGTCGAGACCCTGGAAGCAGTCGGCTGCGGCTGCGGGACGCGGGACCGGAAGGCGGTGGGTGTCGATCCCGAGATCAAGGACAGCAACCTGAAGCGCCTGCGGCGGATCGAGGGGCAGGTACGCGGCCTCCAGAAGATGGTCGAGGACGACCGCTACTGCCCGGACATCCTCACCCAGATCTCCTCCGTGCAGGAGGCGTTGCGCGCGGTGGGACGCGAGCTGATGCGGAACCACCTCAAACACTGCGCCACCCAGGCGATCCGCTCCGGGGACGGCGAGGCCGCCGAGGCCACGTACGACGAGCTGATCGAGATGATCTACAGGCACAGCCGGTGAGGCCCGGTGCCGGAACATCCAGGCTGGTCTTGTAGCCCATGGCTCCTCTCTCTAGCCGCTCGCCGCGGCGGCGACCGCCGCCGAATCCTCCCGGAGCTGGAGAAGAAGATACCATCCCAGGATGACGAGGATCGGGAGCTCCGCCAGCGTGAGCGCGCCGGGGTCGATCTCGACGTCGCAGCCGGCCCGGAAGAGCTGGCTCCGCGCTTGGAAGCTGACGAGGGGCCGGTCCGAATCGTCGACGAAGGCCCAGCGGCTGCTCCAGAAGCGCATCATCTTCCAACGATAGCCCCGGCCGTCGGCCAGCGCGAGCTCTCCCTCGAAACCGCCTTTCTGGAAGTAGGCGGCCACCCCGACCGCGCCGACCTCCCGGACCGCGATCCGCTTCCGGAAAAAACCCTCAGCCATGAGGGAAAACTGGGACGCGCCGATCTCCGCTCCCATCGTCGCGCTGAAGCTGCTGGGGCTCCAGAGCTTCGCCAGAAGCTCGTCGCCTGCCCGCAGCTCATACTCGGCCTTGAACGCCCGGGGCTGCTGCCAGAAGAGGTTGGATGGTGCGGCCTCGCGAATGGCTCTCATGTCGTTCTCCCTGGGAGTAAGTACGTAAGAGAGGGCAGAGAGTTGAGAAGGCTTTTGCAACACAGCCCTCGCTTCGCGTCGCACCCCCCTCCACTTCGGAGACGCTCCCGAAGCCAGGGGAGGAACGACGAAGCCATTTTGCGACACAGCCCTTCGCTCCCCTGACCCGCCCCTCTCTTGTTGCGACACGGCCCCCTCGAATTGCGTCGCTGCCCCCTTGAATTGCGTCGCTGCCCCCTTGAGGGACCAAGCTATCCCCTCGAATTGTGTTTCTACCCTCGCGAGGGGAGCTACACAATGCGAGGGGACAGTATGGGAGCTCAAGGGGACCGTGATGCAATTCGCGGGGGCCGCGTGGCAATTAGCGGGGACAGTGATGGAATTCTCGGGGACAGTGACGCAACAAAAGAGGGGCGCTTCGCAATTCGCGAGGGTCGTGTCCTTGTTCGATGTGGGCGCCAGAGAGTTACCGCTTCCCGTATCAAGTTGTTGGATTCGCGACTCGCATCCCGCATAAGGCGGAAACGGAGCGAGAGATTAGGTAAAAACCGGTTTTTACCTAATCTAACTCTTGCCATGTCAGTCACTTACACCCTTGACACGCATTTGAATTGAGCTCATCGTAAAAGGTGATGGCCCCGCGCTAACAGGGCCATCAAGGTCCCACTCGGAGGGAGTTAGCCTACAGCCATAGCGCACTCCGGGTCAATACCCAAGGAGAAGCTAATGGCTTGTCCAGATGCTCCCCGTCCACCTTATCGCTGGCAATACGGGCTTCTATTCTTGAGCCTGCCCCGCCGATTGATACCGGGCAGCTTCTGCGATCTCACGGCGGGCTGTGCGGACAATCCGCTCCCGTAGCCAGTCAGACATGCTCACTCCTGCCAGGGCGGCGGCCTCCCGGATCAAGGCGTCGTGCTCTGGCAGGAGTCGTATCCGAATCGACGCCGAGTGTGCGCGGTCCTCTTCCTTCCGAGGTCTAGCCATGGTGCGAATTGTATCCCCCAGGGGAATACACGTCAAGGAGAGACAAATGCCTAAAAAGTGCTTGACATGTGTGCCCCCGGGGCATACAATAACCCCAGATCAAGCGAGAAAGAACCCATGGACGCGCCATCCCTATCCTCGGTTACGCCTTGCCGCACCTGCGGCGGGCCTACCATTGGATGGGGCAGGGACAAGGACGGCAATTCCCGGCGGAAGTGCAAGGCGTGCCGGAAGACGTTCGGCATCATCCCGGAGCGGCCTTTAGGTAGCATGCGCCTAGATATGAAGAAAGCTACGCTCTGTCTGTCACTTCTTACAGAGGGATCGTCAATTCGTAGCACGGAGCGTATTACTGGCGTTCATCGGGACACCATCATGCGGCTTTTGCGCAAAGCTGGAGAAAAGTGCGAAGCCCTCATGAATCGGATTGTCTCTCATGTCCCCGTTGCCGACGTCCAGGCGGATGAGCTGTGGTGCTTTGTCGGGATGAAAGAGAAAACGAAGAAGCGTAAGAAGATTGATAATCCTGAGTTAGGCGATGCGTACACATTCGTAGGGCTTGAGCGGGAATCAAAGCTTGCGCTCGCGTTCCATATGGGACGGCGCACGATGGAAGATGCTTCGATTTTCTCCGCGAAACTAGCAGCGGCAACAGAGGGAAGATTCCAAATTAGCACGGACGGATTCAACGCGTATCCTGCTGCTATTGAGGAGCATTTCGGCGGGCGAGTAGATTACGGCCAAATCGTAAAGGTGTTCGGGACGGAATTGATTGACGCCGAACGCCGCTACTCGCCTCCCGCGATAATATCGGCGGAGAAAGTTCTGATTTCAGGAGCGCCAAAAGAAGAGAGAATTTGCACGTCACACGTAGAGCGCACGAATCTTCACATTCGTATGCAAATGAGAAGATTCACGCGATTGACTAATGCTTTTAGCAAAAAGCGTGAGAATTTGCGGGCGGCACTCGCGCTGCACTTTGCGACTTATAACTTCACTTGGATGCATTCGAGCATTAGAATGACTCCCGCCATGAAAGCGGGGCTTGCCAGAAAGCCATGGACTATGCGAGAGTTACTGACGGCCTGACTAAGAAAGGAGAGAAAACAAATGGCTGATGTATCAATCGCAGGTGAGGTGCTTGCCACCCTAACTAGCATGGCAAGCACAACAAAAGCAGTCTTAGAAGCAGTTAAAACCGCAAAGGCAAAGACAAAAAGCAGCGATACGGAGCAAGCTCTTTCATTGGCCGTCGATCAAATTCACTCGCTGCAATCGTCTCTTTTTGATGCCAAGGAGAAAGCGCTCAGCATTAAGGCAGAAACGCTCAATCTTCACGCCGAGAATCTCCAGCTTCGAGAGGAAAACGCCAAGCTTCGCAGTGAGATTGCCCAACTTAACGAAGATATTCGCCGTAACGATCAGGGGCTCACGGAACGGGAAAAATATCAACCTAAACAAGTCGGCAGCGCGGTTGTTCTTGTGCATTCGGATACTCCTGGTATCTTCTACTGCACCGCTTGTTTTGAAACAAAAGGGAAGGCAGTACCTCTGAATCGTTTAGGAAAGGGTCCTTTTTCAATACTCGGCTCGTACATGTGTCCCGGATGTCAAGCCGTATATTGAGAACGAGAAAGGACAAGGACCCGTCTTCTCGTGAGAGCGGGACGGGTCCTTGTTCTACTTGTCTTCCCGTTGGAATCGTTGAAGGAGCGGTGCGGGGTTTTCTGTCGGCTCGCTCCCTCCCCAACGCACCCAAAGGCGCGCTAGCTCGGAAGCGAGGGCTTTGCACTGTTTGGCGTAGCGGAACGTGGCGACGATCCGCCCGGCCGGAAGGTAGACCAAAGACTGAAATTTCGTTGAGCCGTTCGGAATTTGTCCTTTCGGCGTACCGTGGTAGATGCCGAACGGTAGAGAGATCTGGCCGGAGACGATAGCCTCTCCACCGTCGAGCGGCACCTTGAACCGGCCGCGTCTCCAGGCGAGA
>QHVW01000280.1 GCA_003223675.1 Acidobacteriota bacterium | reverse complement strand
TCCCACGGAGAGATAGTTGGCCGCGCGCCACCACGCGTCGATCTGCCGCAGGATTTCGGGAGAGAGCGGACCTTCAGGCATGAGGCACCTCCTTCCACCGCGCAGGGCCTATCCTGTCACAATGGCACGCCCCGCGGGTCGTGCGGGACGGCGGCGCACACCGGTCCCGGCCGCCGGGGACCTGAAGCGTGGCCGCCGCGATAAAAGGTGGGAGCAGAGGAGCGTTCCCCATCCGCTCCCCTGCTTGGACCATCGATTGTCAAAGAGCGCGGGGGCGAAGCGCCGCGCGACGAGCCCGGCGAGCCTCATTCCCCCGGCCTCCTCCCATTCGGAGGGGGCTTCGTGTCCTGCGAAGACCTCTTCGCGCCTCATTCCTTGCCCTTCGCGTCCCATTCCCTACCCTTCGCGTCGCATTCCCCCGGCTTCGGGCCATCCGAAGGCGAGAAAAAACGCCGCGAGCTCCATCTCGAGAGGCGCGAAGGGGAGGGAATGAGCCGTTCCCCCGCCTTCGCGTCTTCCGATCGACTCTTCGCGTCCCATTCCCTGGGCTTCGAGCCGCATTCCCCCGGCTTCGCGCCATCCGAAGAGGAGGGAACGCGCCCCGAGCTCGGGGGAATGCGTTCCGCACGACTCTTCATGCCATGTACATCAGAGCTCGCGAGACAAAATCTCCGGGGAATGCCTCGCGAGCTCCGGGGAATGGACCGCAACGGGGAGCTATCCTGACGTAATTCGTATCGAAAGTCAACAGAACCACCGAGGATTGCACAGTAAACTCTTGTATGACAACCGGTTAGGCCCACTCTGGGGGAGTCTGGAGCCCTCCAAATCCACCGGGCCGGAGAAAAATTTTCCGCCGGGGGCTTGACAAGACGGATTGTACATGGCACCCTATGTACATGCAACCCCTCTCCCCGAGGGCTCGTCGCAGACATGAACAGCCGGGCTTTCGGGGATCGCCAGATCGCGGGATCTCCGCCACTGCTTCCGGCGGCGGATCAAGGGGTCAGCACGCACAGGCAGGACCGCCTCAACGACTCTCGGGGATTCGCTCGCGAGGCGGGCAGGAGTGCTCTTTGACAAATGACGTACCAGAGGGAACGGGAGCGGGGCCGTTCCCTCTGGCCTTCCTGACTCCGGAGGCCGGAGGTGTGCAATGGTTGCGCCGCACGAGCTTTCATGCTGTGATTCTGCGATCTGCCGGACCGACCGGCATGCCTGGACATCATTTCTGACACTATGGATATTTCCATCGACGATCTCTCCCGGCTCACGGAAGGCCGGGATCTGGAAATCAAAGCGGGGTTGGGACGGGATCGCCGGGGCCAGCTCCCCAAGGCCCTCTGGGAAACCTACTCCGCCATGGCGAACTGCGACGGCGGCGTCATTCTTCTGGGAATCGCCGAGGAGCCGCGCGGGTCCTTTCACGTGGTGGGCCTCCGCGAGATCGGAAGGGTTCAGAAAGCGTTATGGGACGGGCTGAACGATCGCGACCAGGTCAGCATCAATCTACTGGCCTCCCAGATGGTCGAGGAGATCACGGTCGGCCACCTGCCCGTCCTGAAGATTTCAGTCCCGCGCGCCAAGAGGGCCCAGAGGCCCGTTTACGTGGGCCGCAATCCCTTGACCGGCACATTCCAGCGCAGATTCGAGGGAGATTATCGTTGCGACGCGGAGGCCGTCCGCAGGATGCTGGCGGAAAGCGTCGAGGACGAAAGGGACTCCCGGCTCTTGCCCGGCTATACCCTGGACGACTTGGACCCGGCTTCTTTAAGAGCGTACAGAAACCGGGTCAAGGCAGCCAAGCCGGACCTGCCGTGGCACAGCTTGGATGACCGTGCATTCCTGCAGGCGCTTGGAGCCTTCAAGCGCGATCGGGATACGGGTGCCGAGGGCCTGACAGTCGGGGGCCTCTTGATGCTGGGCAAGCTTCCGGCCATTCAGGAGGCGGTGCCTTACTACATGCTGGACTATCAGGAGCATCCGGACCCCACGAGCGACAAGCGCTGGCTGGACCGCCTGACCCCGGACGGCGACTGGTCGGGAAACCTCTTCGACTTCTTTCGCCTGGTGCTGCAAAAGCTCTATGCCGGCCTGCCCGTTCCTTTCCAGCTCAGTGGGGCGGCAAGGGTGGATCAATCGTCCGTGCATGAAGCCTTGAGAGAGGCACTGGTCAATACGCTGATTCACGCGGACTTTACCGGCCGGACCTCTATTCTGGTCGTCAAGCGGCCGGACCTCTATGGTTTTCGCAATCCAGGGTCCATGCGAGTCCCGTTGGAGGACGCGCTTCAAGGAGGGCATAGCGACTGCCGGAACCGGATCCTCCAGCGGCTCTTCCGCATGGCGGGGTACGCGGAGCAGGCTGGCACCGGTATCCACAGGATCTACTCCGCCTGGGCAGAGCAGCTCTGGCGCGCACCGCTGCTGCAGGAAACGAGAGACGATCCAGAGATGACCTTCCTGACCATGACCATGGTCAGCCTGCTGTCCAACGACACCATCGCCAAGCTGGAGAGCCGGTTTGGGCCGAGGTTCCATACCCTCACGACGACTCAGAAGATGGCCCTGGCGACCGTCGCCG
>QHVW01000279.1 GCA_003223675.1 Acidobacteriota bacterium | reverse complement strand
GAGATCCCCCTGCCCGCGCTGGATGCGCTGGAGCTGGGCCTCCCACTGGCCGGTCATCGCCGGGCTCTTGACGTGCGGATGGACGATCTCGATCAGCCGGATCCCCTTGTCCGTCGCCTCCAGGACCTTCCCCGTCCGCACGATGTACTCGCGGCGGAGCAGGGTCTCGATGATCTCCGCCCGGGTCGCGGGCGTGCCGAGCCCCGAGTCCTTCATCGCCTCGGAGAGCTCGCGGTCGTCGAGGGTCTTGCCCGCGGTCTCCATGGCCGTCAGCAGCGTGGCCTCGGTGAAGCGCTTGGGGGGACGGGTCTGCTTGGAGACGGCCCTGACGTCCGTCACCTCCTGCGGCTGCCCCTGCGTCAGGCCGGGCGGCAGCGTCTGATTCTCCTCGGGGGACGCGGGCTCGTCCTCCTTCTCCACCTCTCCATCCTTGGGCTTCGCCGCCTCCTTCTTCCTGCTCTTCCTCTCGATGTCGAGCACCTTCCAGCCCACCTGCTCGACGAGCGTGCCGGTGCTGTGGAAGCGGTCGACCAGCGGCTCCCCCACGCCGGACGGCGGCGGGTTGGAGATGGCGGTGATGACGGTCGTCACCGACCAGACGTGGTCGTCGTGCCAGGCCGAGAGAAGCCGCCGGCAGATCAGGTCGTAGATCTTCTTCTCGTCCTCTTCCAGGACCGCGCGGTCGGGCGAGGTCGGGGTGGGGATGATCGCGTGGTGGTCCGTGACCTTGGAATCGTCCACGAAGCGGCGGCTCAACGGACGCTCGCCCGTGCCGGGAGCCAGCTTGTCGCGATAGGGGCCCGCGATCACCTGGACGATCTCGCCGAGAGTGGCGGCGACGTCGGTCGAGAGGTGGCGGCTGTCCGTGCGCGGATAGCTGATGAGCTTCTTCTGCTCGTAGAGCGTCTGCGCCAGCCCCAGCGTCTTCTTGGCGCTGAAGCCGTAGAGGCGGTTGGCGTGCCGCTGCAGCTCGGTCAGATCGTAGAGGAGCGGCGGCGGCATCCGCTTGGTCTCGGCGCGGATCGCCTCGACCGCCGCCTTCCCCGTGCGGGCGCGCTGGACGATCCCCATCGCCTCCGCGAGATCCTCGCCGTCCTTGCCGCCCGGGGGCGTCCTGATCCGCTTCGCCTCGGGGTTGGGCGTATCGCCCCGGAACCAGGTGCCTTTGTAAGAAGAAAGATCTGACGAACCCTGGCCCGGCGAGAAGGTGGCCACCACCTCCAGGTAGTCCTCGGGCACGAAGGCGCGGATGGCCAGCTCCCGCTCCACGATCATGGCGAGGGTGGGCGTCTGGACCCGGCCCACGGAGAGCTGCTCCTGGTTGTAATCCAGGGAGTACATCCGCGAGAGGTTCATCCCCACCAGCCAGTCGGCGCGGCTGCGTCCGCTGGCGGCGTCGGCCAGCGGATCGAGATCGCGGCCGACGCACAGCTTGCGGAGCCCCTGGCGGATGGCGTCGGGGGTGAGCGAGGAGATCCAGAGCCGCTGGAACGGCTTGCGGCACCCCGCCGCCTCGTAGATGTAGCGGAAGATCAGCTCCCCCTCGCGGCCGGCGTCCGTGGCGCACACCACGCGCTCGATCTCGGGCGCGTTGATCACCCGGCGGACCGCCTCGAACTGCGCCTTGGTCTCCTCGGAGACGACCAGCGGCCAGTCCTGGGGGAGCATCGGCAGGTGGTCCCGCCGCCAGCGCTTCCAGTCGGGGTTGATCTCGTGCGGCTGGGCCAGCTCCACGAGATGCCCGATCGCCCAGGTCACCACGTAGCCGTTGCCGCGCAGGCACCCCTCCTCCCGCTGGCTCGCCCCGAGGACACGGGCGATGTCACGGGCGACGGCGGGCTTCTCGGCGAGGACGGCGATGGTGTCCGGGAGCATGTGCAGCAGACGTTCCGGCAAGTCGCTGCAATCTTACGTCAAATCGCGACGGACGGGAGCCCCGGAGGGGGGAAATCCCCCGCCGCCAGGCCCTCTTGGGAATGAGCCGGCGGCGGGGAGGTACAGCTTCAGAGCCTTTGAATCATCCGAGGACTTCAAGAGAAATTGCAATGCTGTCCAGATAGTGCGCGTGCGGCGCGGAACCGGGACAGTGTCATTGCCTCCCCGCCCGCGCGAGCATCTCCGCGTTGAATTCCCGCGTCTTGCCCCGCGGCACCGAGAGGTTGTTCCAGTGGTCGGAGGCCAGGTGCTTGGCCAGGAAGACGATCTGGCCAGCGTGATACGCCTGGTGCGTGAGCTGGCGGTCGATCGCCCGGACCACGCTGTGGGGCTCGGCGCGGATGAGGACCGTCCGCGTCAGGTCCTCCTCGGTGAGCCCGGCGAGCGCCTCGAACAGCCGGCGCCACCCCTCCTCCCAGCGGGCCAGGAGGGCCGCCCGCGTCGTGCCGTCCCTGGTCTCGAACTCGGAATCCCGGTCGCGGTCCGGCTTCTCGCCGTCGGTGGTCAGGAAGTCGGTCCAGCGCGAGATCAGGTTGCCCGCCATGTGCTGGATCAGCATGGCCAGGCTGTTCGACTCCGGGTCCAGGGTCACGAAGAGGTCCTCGTCCCGCACCTGGGCCAAGGCCCGTTCGGCGAGTCCCTTATAAACACGGAATTGATTGACGACGTCTTCAAGGTAGAGAGCGGCGGGGGATCGGTCCACGGCAGGGCCCTCCAGAGCAGGCCGAAGATATCACGGCCGGAACGGAAATGGGCCGGCGGTCCGGCAACGCCGGGGAGGGGGACCGATGCGGCCGGACCGGGGCCCTGGCTCGGTTCGGCATCGCCGTACAGAGCCATATATAGATGATAGCGCATATATCTGGATTCCGCTATGCCTGGCTCCGTGGAGCGAGATGAAGAAAGTCGCGGCGCGGGGAAGATCGGCTGGGGATATAATCAGCCGTCCAATCCGTTGCAGCAGGTTTTTGAAGGGGAATCGCCTGAATGCGTGCGCTTTTGCTGGAAGACGGTGCCGCCCAGCGGCTGACGCAGTACCTGCTCGACCGGGCGGGAGAGGGCGCGTTCTGGGCCGATTCCGACGGCCGCTTCTTCTACGTCAACGAGGCGGCCTGCTCCATGATGGGGTACACGCGCGACGAGATGCTGGAGATGGGGGTGGCGGACATCCTCCCGCCCGAGAAGGGCACCCTGTTCCAGGAGCTGTCGCGGAAGGTCCGCCAGAGCGGGACCTACACCTTCGAGGTGATGCACGTCCGCAAGGACGGCAGCCGCTTCCCCGCCGAGGTGACCCTGAGCTTCCTCGAATACCAGGGGCGGGAGTGCTACTCCGCCTTCGCTCGCGACGTCACCGCGCGCAAGGCCGCCGAGGCCGCGCTGCGCAAATCGGAGGAGCGCTACCACGGCCTGTTCGAGGGGGTGCCGGTGGGGCTCTACCGCACCACGCCCGCGGGCCGGATGCTCGACGCCAACTCGGCGCTGGTGCGCATCCTGGGATATCCCGACCTCGAATCCCTGCTGGAGACCCAGGTCGGCGAGCTCTATCTCGATCCGGAGGACCGCCGCCGCTGGCAGCGGGCGTTCGCCGAGCCCGAATCGGTGAAAAGCCTGGCGCGGAGCTCGGTGCAGAGCTTCGAGGCGCGCATCCGCCGCCGCCTCGACGGCATGGTGATCTGGGTGCGCTTCACCGTGCGGGCCGTCCGCGGCGAGGAGGGAGAGATCCTCTATTACGAGGGAGCCCTGGAGGACGTCACCGACCGCCGCGACGCCGAGGAGGCCCTGCGGGCGAGCGAGGAGCGCTTCCGCTCGCTGGTGCAGAAC
>QHVW01000278.1 GCA_003223675.1 Acidobacteriota bacterium | reverse complement strand
GCGTGCTTCCCGGGAAACGTCAACGCCATGGCGGCTGCCGTCTTGGCGTCAAGGGACGCTGAACGCACGACTGCTCTTATCCGGCGCCTTGGACAGGGTAGGGCCGTCCGCGGAGTTGACCGAGCCGGAGGGGCGACTGGGAGGTCACTTTGGCAGGCTGGTTGCCGGAGGAGCTTGACAGCCTTCCTCTAGGCAGCCTAGAGTTTTAGAAGCTCATCTACCGTGCGTAGAAGGAGTAACGATGCCGTTCTCTTCTCGGGGGTAGCATCAGCCTTCTCCTCTACACCTACGGCAAGCCGACGCAAGCCCTGTGGGACGCCATCGGCCGTCTGAAGGCGGTGCCGGTGGACATCAGGCCGGTATACGCGGCGGACAAGTAGGCCCGCACCACTGGGAGGTGGTCACAGGCTGTGACCACCTCCAGCTCTGCCCTAGATCTTCGCAGGTCTTCATGCCCTGAGGTGGTCACAGGCTGTGACCACCTCCAACTCTGCCTTAGATCTTCGCGGGTCTTCATGCCCTGAGGTGGTCACAGGCTGTGACCACCTCCAACTCTGCCTTAGATCTTCGCAGGTCTTCATGCCCTGAGGCGGTCACAGGCTGTGACCACCTCCAACTCTGCCCTAGATCTTCGCGGGTCTTCATGCCCTGAGGTGGTCACAGGCTGTGACCACCTCCAGCTCTGCCCTAGATCTTCGCAGGTCTTCATGCCCTGAGGTGGTCACAGCCTGTGACCACCTCCAACTTTTCGCGCCTTTCCGTTATAATAGGCCGCAGTTGCCGTCCTTATCGCGTCAAGGCAGTCGCTGAGGAGGCGTATGGGCCAGACCCCGAGAGAGGAATCGACGGCGTTGGTTGAGACCTACAGGATCGAGCGCTCGATCCTGTTGATCCGTGGGAAGCGGGTCATGCTGGACGCGGACCTGGCGGAAATTTTCGGCGTCTCCACGAAGGTCCTGAACCAGGCGGTGAAGAGGAACCGGAACCGCTTTCCTCCCGACTTCATGTTCCGCCTCACCCGCCGGGAGAAGGAGAAGGTGGTCACAGCCTGTGACCACCTCGCCCGGCTCAAGTTCTCCTCGACCCTGCCCTACGCGTTCACCGAGCATGGGGCCATCATGGTGGCGACCATCCTCAACAGCGCCACGGCCATCGCGGTCAGCTTGCAGGTGGTGAGGACCTTCGTCCGCTTCCGGGAGATCCTGTCCTCCCACGTCGAGCTCGCCCGCCGGCTCGACGAGCTCGAGAAGAGGCATGGCCAGCAGCTCACCCAGATCTTCGCTGTGCTCCGGGAGCTCCTGGAGGCGCCGCCCACGGCGGAGGCGGAGAGGAAGCGAATCGGCTTCAGCGGCGAAGAGCGGGCCTGACGGCTTCCCGCCGGCCGAGGTGGTCACAGGCTGTGACCACCTCGGAGCGTGGTGCAAGAGGAAGGTGGTCACAGCCTGTGACCACCTCGGGGAGAGCGCAGGGTGTCAATCGTTCTCGGCCGCCGCCAGCGGGCTCATCGTGAACGGCAGGAACGCCGGCAGCGCCGCCGTCCTTTTACCGTCCTGCTTCTCCCACTCCTCACGGCTCTTGGCCTTGAGCGGCTCCAGCTTGCGCGTCGCGAGCTCGCGGTTGACCGCGGCCACCTCGCCGCTCTGTATGGAGTTGAGCTTGGCCTCGGCCTTGGTGAGCTGGTCGCCCAGCACCTTCAACTGGTCGATCTGCGACTGCGTGGGCCGGCCGTCGTAGCCGTTGACGCCGCCGTAGACCTTGGCCATCTTCTCCCGGAGCTGCTCCTCGCCGGAGAGCCAGCCGCCGGGGCCGGTGGCGACCAGGGTGGCGCGGAAGGTCTCGAGCGAGCCGGCGAGCGTCTCGAGCTGGCGCCGCAGGCGGTCGCCCGCCGGCAGCTTCTTCGCCCGCTCCTGGGCGCTGTCCTCCAGGCTCTTCACCGTGTCGGCCACGTAGGTGAGGCGGCCGAGCATGCCGTAGAGGGTCATCACCGTCTCGTGCTGCGTCGCCCGGTCTTGGGCCGAGTGGCTGGAGCGGGGGTCGGGCACGATCTCCACCTGGCTGGTGTAGGTCTTGTCCCCCTGGATCAGCTTCACCGTGTAGGTGCCGGGGAGGACCCGCGGGCCGAACAGCGCGTACTGCGAGCCGATCACCAGCGAGTTGGCCGGCGGCAGCTTCGGCGGCGACAGGCGCATCGGCCAGCTCACCCGGTTGATGCCCCGCCGCTTGCCGCCCGGCAGGGTCGACAGGAGCTGACCCTTGGCGTCGTAGATCTCCACCTTGAGGTCGCCGAAGATGTGGCGCTTCTTGAGGTAATAGGTGATCGTGGCCGCCTCGTCGGGGTTGAAGGCCACGTACTCGTCGTCGCCGGGGAAGTCCTGCACGCTGGCCGGGATGGCCATCGCCGCGGTCCGCGACGGGAGCATCACCAGGTCGGCGTCGAGCGCCTGGCGGGTCAGCTTCCGCAACGGGGTGAGGTCGTCGACGATATAGACGCCGCGGCCGTGGGTGGCGAGGATCAGGTCGCCGTCCCGCGGGTGGATCGCGATGTCGCGCACCGCCACCTTGGGGAGCTTGCCGGTGAACCGGGCCCAGCGCCCGCCGCCGTCCACCGAGACGTAGAGGCCGTATTCGGTGCCCAGGAAGAGGAGGTCCGGGTTCACCAGGTCCTGCCGCACCACGTGGGCGTAGCCCGAGATCGCGTCGCGCGCCAGCGGCTTCCAGGTCTTGCCGAAGTCCGCCGTCCGGTAGACGTAGGTCTTCATGTCCCCCGCCTGGTGGCCGTCGAAGGTGGCGAAGGCGGTCCCCTCCTCGAAGCGGCCGGCCTCCACGCACGACACCCAGGTCCCCTTGGGCAGGCCGGGGGCGTTGGGCGCCACGTTCGTCCAGCTCTTGCCGCCGTCGCGGGTCACCTGGAGGTTGCCGTCGTCCGTGCCGGCCCAGATCACCTGCGGGTTCTTCGGCGACTCGCCGATCGTGAAGATCGTGGTGTGGTTCTCCGCCGACGAGTTGTCGACCGTGAGCCCGCCCGACTTCATCTGCTGCTGCTTCTTCGGATCGTTGGTCGAGAGGTCCGGCGAGATCTTCTCCCAGGAGTCTCCGCGGTCGCGCGAGCGGAAGAGGAACTGTGAGCCGAGATAGATCGTCTTCGGATCGTTCGGGCTGGTCTGGATCGGCGTGTTCCAGTTGAACCGGTAGGGCGGATCGCCCGCCCCCGGCATCGGCTTGATCGACTTCTCCTCGCCGGTGGAGACCCGCCGGCGGGTGATCTCCCCCCCCTGCGACTCGGCGTAGACGATGTCCGGATCGGCCGCGTCGGCGTAGGCCCAGAAGCCGTCGCCGCCGCCGATGTTGAACCAGTCCTTGTTCTGGATCGTGCCGCCGAGCCCCGCCGAGGGCCCCGACCAGGAGCCGTTGTCCTGCAAGCCGCCGTAGACGCGGTAGGGGCGGGCCATGTCGTAGCTGACGTGGTAGAACTGCGCCACCGGCAGCGTCCCCATGTGATGCCACTGGCGCCCCTGGCTGTAGGACATGTAGACGCCGCCGTCGGTGCCGAGCAGCATCTCGCTCGGATTCTTCGGGTTGATCCACAGCGCGTGGTG
>QHVW01000277.1 GCA_003223675.1 Acidobacteriota bacterium | reverse complement strand
CGGCGGATGACCACCGTCTTGCGATGGTTGAGGAAGTGGTGGAGCAGCTCCTTGAGCGTCATCACCTTCGGCTGGTTGTCGACGATCGCCAGCAGGATGATGCCGAAGGTGGTCTGCAACTGCGTCATCTTGTACAGCGAGTTGAGGAGGATCTCCGCGATCGCGTCGCGCTTCACCTCGATCACGATGCGGATCCCCTCGCGGTCCGACTCGTCGCGCAGGTCGGAAACTCCTTCCAGCTTCTTATCGCGAATCAGCTCGGCGATATGCTCGATGAGCCTCTTCTTGTTGACCTGATAGGGAATTTCGCTGACGACGATCGCCTGCCGCTCGGTACGCGCGTTGGTCTCGATCTCGACGCGCGCCCGGAGCTGGATGATGCCGCGGCCGGTGGTGTAGGCCGAACGGATCCCCTCCAGGCCGTGGATGAAGCCGGCGGTGGGGAAGTCCGGCCCGGGGATCACCGTCATCAGGTCCTTGATCAGCACATCCGGGTTTTCGATCAGCATCAGCAGCGCGTCCACCACCTCGCCGAGATTGTGCGGCGGGATGTTGGTCGCCATGCCGACCGCGATGCCGGCGGCGCCGTTGACGAGGCGGTTGGGTACGCCCGCCGGCAGCACGAGCGGCTCGGTCTCCGAGCCGTCGTAGTTGGGGCCCCAGTCCACCGTCTCTTTATCGATATCATCGCGGAGCATCTCCTCCGCGAGCTTCATCAGGCGCACCTCGGTGTACCGCATGGCCGCCGGGTTGTCGCCGTCGAGCGAGCCGAAGTTCCCCTGGCCGTCGACGAGCGGATAGCGCATGGCGAAGTCCTGGGCCATGCGCACCACCGTGTCGTAGATCGCCGAGTCGCCGTGCGGGTGATATTTACCCATGACGTCGCCGACGATGCGCGCCGACTTCTTGTAAGGCCGGTCCGAGCGGTTGCCGCTCTCCCACATGCCATACAGCACGCGGCGGTGCACCGGCTTCAGGCCGTCGCGCACGTCGGGCAGCGCGCGGCCGATGATCACGCTCATCGCGTAATCGAGATAGCTACGTTTCATCTCCTCTTCGATGCCGACCGGAATCGGCTGCTCGAAGGGGAGCTCCTGTTCGTTGTTATCGCTCATAGCTCCGCTTATTTTTGAGTGCTTGCTCCCTGATATCGAGAGCCGCTTTATCAGCTTTCATCAAAGCTCGTTTGGCTTCCGCAAAGGAGGCTTCTTCCAGCTCTACTCGTTCCTGAACAACCCTCGTCAGCCATTCTTCAACCCTGGCGCGGTGAATCCGCGCTAAGAAAGATGCTCGGGCGGCAAGGTCTGCTGGAAGAGAAAACGCTTCATCTACAGCCCTCTTGACGTAAATCGGTTCTTCCCAAGCGGAATCGTCTTCAGCTTGACTAGTTACCACATCATCGATGTCGTCCTTGGAGAGCGCCTGTCGTTTCTTACTCATAAAGGCCATCCCGTGATGATACGGACAACGTCGTTCGTCTTGAGTTGGAAGATGATCTTCAAGAGGCGGCCACCAAAAGTTCGTCCGACCAGTTGATATCGATCTTTATAGTCCTTGTTCCTGCGGACGTAGAAGTCCGAAAGGAAACATTCGACGGCCTCTTCGAAGGTGACTCCATGTACAGCGAGCTTGTCGCGATCGAAGTCATACTCGAAATCTGCAGGTTGAAACCGGCTCCAGTCAACCACAAGCTCGCCTTATCACCCCTACACATCCAGGTTCCGCACTTCTAGCGCGTTGTTCTGAATGAACGCCCGCCGCGGCTCGACCTCGTCGCCCATGAGGATGGTGAAGATGGCGTCGACGTCGTCCTCGACCTGCACGCGGAGGAGGCGGCGCTTGGTTGGGTCCATCGTGGTCTCCCAGAGTTGCATCGGGTTCATCTCGCCGAGGCCCTTGTAGCGCTGGATAGAGAGCCTAATTTGACGCGGGGATCGAGATTAACCACCTTCATGACCCTTGAATCTTCTCCAGAACCCATTCGCGAAGCAGTGTCGCCTCTTCCACACCCTTCGCCTTGGCGATCTTTTCCACGGCTTCAGCCTCTTTGGGCTCCAAGCGGATAGTCATCACGGTTCCAGGTCTCCGCACGAAAAGCGGCTCCTTCACTTCCTCCACCTCGTCCTCAAAGTCGGTCGCGTCGTGCGTATCCCAGAAGCGAGCGAGCTCTTCGACGGAATCTGTGCTGGGAATCTTTGGCTTACTCATCGTCTTTCCCATTGCCGGTAGCTGTGCTTTTCTCTTTCCGTCATCGGCCGTGCAGTCACCGGATAACCTCTGCCATCGGGAAACTGAATGACGATACAGAGCAGATAGCGCCCCTCAACCGTCCGACCAAAGACTTGATAGGCCGGGTTCTCGCCGAAACTTTTGATCCGGCGCACCAGCGGACGTGAGAAACAGACCTCCTCGACCTCTTCAGGCTCAACGTTGTGCCTCGCAATATGCTCGATGCGGTCTCTGGGCCATACGAATTCATAGATGTCCACGAACCCAAGCCTATATCACTGGGCTCCGGCTTTCCAAGATGTTTTCCTGCCTCTACACATCCAAGTTCCGCACTTCCAGCGCGTTGTTCTGAATGAACGCCCGCCGCGGCTCGACCTCGTCGCCCATGAGGATGGTGAAGATGGAGTCGGCGTCGACGTCGTCCTCGACCTGCACGCGGAGGAGGCGGCGCTTGGTGGGATCCATCGTGGTCTCCCAGAGCTGCGTCGGGTTCATCTCGCCGAGGCCCTTGTAGCGCTGGATCGAGAGGCCTTTCTTGGCGCCTTCGTAGAGGCTGTCGATCGCCTCCTCCAGCGTGTTGAAGACGTTGATCGTCTCCCCCTTGGCGAGCGTGAAGTTGGCCGCGGAGATCGCGTCGAGGGCGAGCTGGTTGTTCGCCATGGCGCGATATTCGGCGCCGGTGACCAGGTTCCAGTCGATGCGGACCTCGCGCTCGACGCCGTCGCGCTTCGACAGGAAGCGGACATAGAGCGTGCCGTGGTCCTCGTCCCTGCCGACGACCACCCCGTGGAAGCCGGAGGCCTCGATCACCTGGGCGATCCGCTCGATCTTCTCGGGATCGGTGAGCGACAGCTTGTCCTTGACGCCGTTCTGGAGCGCGATCTTGATCGCGTCCGCCGGATAGCCGCGCGAGACGAGCTTCTCGAGGTTCTGGCGGAAGAGCGCGATCTTCTCCAGGAAGAAGGCCAGCCGGGTGCCGGTCAGCCGGCCGCCGTCGCCATTGCCGTTGTGCCCGTCGCTGTGCGAGATGTCGAGCTCCCAGGCGTCCTTGATACGGTCCACCAGATAGACCTGGTACTCGCGGTCGTCCTTGAGATAGGTCTCGCTCTTGCCGTGCGAAACCTTGTAGAGCGGCGGCTGCGCGATGTAGAGATAGCCGCGCTTGATGATCTCCGGCATCTGACGGTAGAAGAAGGTCAGGATCAGCGTCCGGATGTGGCTGCCGTCGACGTCGGCGTCGCACATGATGATCAGCTTGTGATAGCGCAGCTTGTCGATGGCGAAGTCGTCCTTGCCGATGCTGGTGCCCAGCGCCGTGATCATGGTCTTGATCTCGTCGGAGGACAGCATCTTGTCGAAGCGCGCCTTCTCGACGTTGAGGATCTTCCCCTTGAGCGGCAGGATGGCCTGGAAGCGCCGGTCGCGGCCCTGCTTGGCCGAGCCGCCGGCGGAATCGCCCTCGACCAGGAAGAGCTCGGCCCGCTCGGGGTCGCGCTCGGAGCAGTCGGCGAGCTTGCCGGGGAGGTTCGAGGCGTCGAGCGCGCCCTTGCGCCGGGTGAGGTCGCGCGCCTTGCGGGCCGCCTCGCGGGCGTGGGCCGCCTCGACGCACTTCTCGACGATCCGCCGGGCCTCGCGCGGATTCTCCTCCAGATGGGTGTTGAGCCGCTCGAAGACCACCTGCTCGACCCACCCCTTGATGTCGGAGGAGACCAGCTTGTCCTTGGTCTGCGAGGAGAACTTGGGGTCCTT
>QHVW01000276.1 GCA_003223675.1 Acidobacteriota bacterium | reverse complement strand
ACCGTATTCTCCCGCCGGGCCAGGGCCAATCGGGCCACCGTCTGGTCGCGCTCCGGCTGGATGGTCTCGGCCTTTCCTTTGCCGTCGTAGAGCTTGCAGTCCGCCGCGGTGCGGGAGACGAGAGGCCGATCGCCGTCGCGCAGCGATTCCGAAGCGATCCTCCACCGGAAGCTCGGCCTCGGCTCCGCGATCGGATTATCCAGACCCACACGGTAGCTGGCATCCGGGGCCGTGGCCGTCAGGGTGATGAGACGCCGAAAAGCCTTGTTCTTGAAGGAGGTCTTGTAGAGGGCCGGCAGGCCGGGCCGGACGCCCCGATACCGCAACGTTTCCGGCTCGACGGAGCCGAAGGCGGCGGCGCCCATGACGCCGATCGCCTCCAACAGGTTGCTCTTGCCGCTGCCGTTCGCCCCGATAAAGACGTTGAACGCGCCCAGCTCGACCGACGCTTCGGAGAGCGACTTGAAACCTTCCACTTTGAAGGTCGATAGCATTCAGCCATCCTACCGCTCTTCCAGCACCCGCCCCAGCCTCCCGGAGGTCAACCGCTCCAGGCTGGCGTGGGGGCGGACGATCGTCTCTTCGCGGCGGGGACCGGTGGAGACGAGGGTGACGGGGGCCTCGATCTCCTGCTCGATGAAATCGATGTAGTCCCGCGCCTCCTGCGGCAGGTCCTGCCATTCGAGGATGCCCACGGTTGAGCGCTTCCAGCCCTTGAAGGTGCGCAGGACGGGCTCGGCCGCCTCCAGGGAGCGGCGGTCCGGCGGGAAATGGCTCACGGTCTCGCCGTGGAGGCGGTAGGCGGTGCAGACCGGGATCTCGTCGAAATCGTCCAGGACGTCGAGCTTGGTCAAGGCCACCGAGTCCACTCCATTGAGGAGCTGGCCGTAGCGGGCGGCCACGGTGTCCAGCCAGCCGCAACGGCGCGGACGGCCGGTCACGGTGCCAAACTCGTTCCCCCGCGTGCGCAGGAATTCCCCCGTGGCGTCCGTCAGCTCGGCGGGGAACGGTCCCCCACCCACCCGCGTCGTATAGGCCTTGAGCACGCCGATGGCGCCGTCGATCCGCGTCGGCGGCACGCCGGTGCCCGTGCAGGCGCCGCCGGTGGTCGAATTGGAGCTGGTCACGAAGGGGTAGGTGCCGTGGTCGATGTCGAGCAGCGACCCTTGCGCCCCCTCGAACAGCAGGCTCTTCCCCTCCCGGATCCAGCCGTTGAGGAGCTGCTCGGTGTCGCGCAGGCTCGGCTTGATCCGCTCCCCCCAGGTGTGGCACATGTCGGTGTACACGGCCGGGGACGGCAGCGAGGGCCCGCCCAGGGTGGTCAGCTCGGCCTGGATGCGCGAGAGGAGCACGCGCAGGCGCTCCTCCAGGTCCGGGGCGAAGAGGTCGACCATGCGCAGGCCGCAGCGGGAGGCCTTGGCCTCGTAGGCCGGGCCGATCCCCCGCGAGGTGGTGCCGATGCGGCCGGCGCCGCGGGCCTCCTCCCGTGCCTGGTCGAGGGCGGCGTGGCAGGGGAGCAGCACGTGGGCGCGGTTGGAGACGAACAGCCGGCCGTCGAAGCGCACCCCGGCCTCGTAGAGGCGGCCGAGCTCGGAGAGCATGGCGTCCGGCGCGATCACCATGCCGTTGCCCAGCACACAGCTCATGCCCGGATGCAGGATGCCCGACGGGATGAGCTGCAGCGAGAAATGGCGGTCGCGGAACTTCACCGTATGGCCGGCGTTGTGCCCCCCCTGGTAGCGCACCACGCCGTCGAAGGCCGGACAGAGGAGATCCACGATCTTCCCCTTGCCCTCGTCCCCCCACTGCATGCCTACGATGACGGCGTTGGCCATATGCGAACCTGCCCTTCCAAGCTCCTGTATCTTCTGTGCTGTGCGCACAGCCGGCCGGGGACAGTACCAGAGGATGGGAGGGGGGGCAAGAAGGTGCTAGCATCTAGACGGTTTCTGGAGCCAGGAGGCACGTGCAGACTTTTCTCGATATCGCGACGATCCTATTGCCGCTCGCCTACCTGCTGGTGGCGATCGACTACGGTTTCCTCTTCTTCGCCTCCCAGCCGTTCGCCGAGCGGACGGCCACCCCGGCCCTGCGCGGGACGGTGCTGCTCCATTTCGCTTACCTCGTGGGGGAGGTCGTCCAGTGGAAGCAGCTCCCGGCGGCCACGGTGCCGCAGGCCCTCTCGGTGGTGGCCTTCGCCGTGGCGGTGGTCTACGTGTTCGTGGAGTGGCACGGCCGGGCGCGCACCACCGGCTTCTGGCTGGTCTCGCTGGTCTTCTTCTTCCAGCTCCTGTCGACCATCCTGGGCGCGATGCTGACCCACTCCAGCCCCCCGGACCGGGCGATCTTCCATGATCCTTTCTTCTCTCTCCACGTGTCGCTCGCCCTGCTCGGCTACGCCGCGTTCGTGGTGAGCGCCGCCTACGCCTTCCTCTTCCTCCAGCTCTACCGCGACCTCAAGGCGGGCCGCTTCTCCACCTTCTACGGCAAGCTGCCGCCGCTGGAGGTGCTGGAGAAGATGATGATCGGCGCCATCTGGGTGGGGTTCGTGACGCTGACCGGCGCGGTGGCGACCGGCGCCTTCTGGGCCGAACGGCTCCCAAATACCCCCTCCCTACACGACCCCAAGATCCTGTTCACGCTGGCCATCTGGGCCCTCTACGGCGCGGCGCTGCTGATGCGGAAGCTGCGCCGCTGGCAGGGGCGGCAGACGGCGCTCGCCAGCCTCACCGGGTTCGGCGTGATCCTGTTCTCCCTCATGGCGGTGAACCTCTTCCTCACGGGGTTCCACGGATTCCTCTAGAGCCGGCGATGTCGAGCGATTCGAAGAGCTCCCCCCCTTCGGACCTGCCACTGCTCCTGATCGGCACGGACTTCCGCTGCTCGCCGCTGGAGCTGCGCGAGCGGGTCTCCTTTGCGAAGGAGGAGGCCGAGAAGGCGCTCGTCCACCTGCTCGCCCGCGCCGAGGTGGCCGAGGCGTTCCTGCTCTCGACCTGCAACCGCACCGAGCTCTACCTCCAGCCGCGCGACGAGGACGGCGCCTACCAGGCGGCCCTGGACATGGTCTTCCTCGCCCGCGCGCCGGAGCTGGAACGGCCCGGCCGGCTGTACGTGAAGCGGAACGGCGAAGCGGCCCGCCATCTGATGGCGGTGGCGAGCGGCCTGGAGTCGATGGTGCTCGGCGAGCCCGAGATCCTGGGGCAGGTCAAGCAGGCGTCCGTTCTGGCCGAGGCGGTCGGGGCCGAGGGGCCGGTGCTCAAGCGGCTGCTGCGCAGCGCCACCTCGGCCGGCCGGCGGACCCGCCAGGAGACGGCGATCTCCGCGGGCGCGGTGTCGATCGGCTACGCCATCGTGGAGCTGGCGCGGCAGATCTTCAGCGGCCTGGAGGAGTGCCGGGTGCTGATGGTGGGCGCCGGCGAGATCGCCCATTCGGTGACCCGGCCACTGCTCGAGCGGGGCGCCCGCGAGCTGGTGGTGGCCAACCGGAGCCTGGAGCGGGCCGCGCAATTCAAGGAGGAGTTTCCCAGTGCCGAGCTGGTCCCCTTCGATCGCCGCCAGGACGAGGCGGCCCAGGCCGACCTGGTGGTGGTCTCGACGGGCGCCGACGAGCCGGTGCTCACCCGCAAGCACATCGCCCAAGCGATGCGCGCCCGCCCCTCCCGGCCGCTGCTGGTGGTGGACCTCGGCGTGCCCCGCAACGTCGAGCCGGCCGCCGGCAAGGTGGAGAACGTCTTCCTGCACACCATCGACTCGCTCGACCTGCTGATCCAGCGCAACCTCAAGCGCCGCCGGGACGAGGTGCCGCGCGCCGAGGAGATCATCGAGCAGGAGCTCCACCACTTCCGCGCCTGGTTCCGCGCCCTGGGCGCCGAGCCGCTGATCGCCCGTCTCCAGAAGCAGGCCGAGCGCATCCGCCAGCACGAGCTGGCCGACGCCCTCCCCCGCTTCCCGGCCGAGACCCACGCCGATCTCGAGCGGCTGACCCGCTCGCTGGTGCGCAAGATCCTTCACCATCCCAGCAGCCGGCTGCGGGACGGCGCCGACGACCTCTCCCGCCTGGACCTGGTCCGCGAGCTCTTCCATTTGGATGACGATGAAATCGGATGACGACGAAAGCTGACGCCATGATCCGCCTCCGGCTGGGGACCCGCCGGAGCGCCCTCGCCATGGCCCAATCGGGTATGGTGGCCCGCGACCTGGAGGCCGAGCACCCCGGGCTCGACGTCGAATTGGTGCCGATCGTCACCACCGGCGACGTGGTGACCGGCGACCTCGCCCGCTTCGGCGGCAAGGGGCTGTTCACCAAGGAGCTGGAGAGCGGCCTGCTCGACGGCTCGCTCGACCTGGCCGTGCACAGCCTGAAGGACCTGCCGGTGACCCTCCCCGCCGGCCTCGCCGTGGCCGCGCATCCGCGGC
>QHVW01000275.1 GCA_003223675.1 Acidobacteriota bacterium | reverse complement strand
TGCCCGCAGGTGTGGACGCCGGCGCAATGCGTTTGCGGCCCACAGGTGGGCTGGCAGGTCTGCCCGCACGTGTGGACGCCGCCGCAGTGCGTCAGCGGCCCACAGGTGGGCAGGCAGGTCGGGCCGCAGGTCTGAATGCCGCCGCAGGCCGAAGGCCCGCCGCAGGTGACGGCCGGCAGGCAAGTCTGGAACTGGACGGTGGGGCAGATGTGACAGGCCGACACCGCCGTGATGGGGGCCGCCTCCGCTCCGGCGGGAGGACATCCGCCACAGGTCTGGATGCCGCCGCAGACCGTGGGTCCGCCGGCCGTGGCGGCCCCGCCGCCACAGAAATCCTGGGTCAAGGGACCCTGCATGAACTGGGTAAATGGATTCACGATTCATCCCCTATGAAGGAACATTTTCCGGGATGCGAGGAGGGACGACGCTGGACGGCCGCCCCTCGCGGCGGCGGGCGGGCCGAGCCCTGCGCATCCGTCCCTCGCCAGGAAAGAAAAGGCGGAATTCGCGGATACGCCTGGGCTCGCCGTCGCATCGCTGACTTGAAGTAAAGCCCGATCAGTGGAGATTATTTCGCGATATGTCTATAAGCTTCTTTTCTTCAACTGAACAGACAAATACTACCGCCGGGCCGGGCTGAGGGGATAGCCTTGGCGCCCCTTTGACCTGGGCTGAGAGAGAGCGGCCGTTGAGCCTCAAGCCCGACCTCGCCCGGAAGCCTGATCCTGTAGGGGCGGCCCTGCGTGGCCGCCCTGGGCGGGGGCTGCCCGATCGGAGATTCCCTCCCGGGCCGGGATTGTGCCATCGGTGGTCTGGCCGCCGCCTTGCTCAGACGGAGCGCGTTTGACGAAAACAAAGATCACATCGTCGTTCGGCAGCAAAACCGGTTGGCCGTCTTTGATTTCCGCGAGCGACTGAAAGTACTCTTTGACCTCCTCTTTCACGGTGTCGCCATAGAGGTGGCCCAAGAATTCCGCGATCGTCGCAATCGGGGCGTCACCCTTGCTCAGATTATAGGACTGTTTCACCATTGCGTCAGGCACCATTTCACCCGAGAGTTGCTTCGACTTATCGAAACGGCGGAGATTCGATTTTCGCGCCAGACGCGGTAGAGCGCTCCCGGTCCATGCATGACCGTACGTCGGGGTGAACAGGCGCAGGCTATGGGCACGGCTGACGGCCTGAAATACAGAATTCGGTGATGAGCCACGCACCACTACATAGGTATCTGCCTCGCATTGACTGAGAATTTTGATCGCTTTCGACAATCCCAACAATGTATAAATAAAGTGCGAGAAGACAACCAGATTGAAGCCGCCCTCATTAGTGATATCCGTCGTGAACTTGACTGTGCTGTCAGGGCCCAGGAAGTCTTTGAGATGCCTGATGAACGGCTCGCGCTCACTCTCAGCGCGGTCAAAGCCGACAACCTGCAGCGGCTTCTGGCGGAGACAGACCTTGCCGTTTTCCGGCAGTTGAATTTTTGGCAACGACACGCCCCCCGCCACCTCCACACTCTTCAGATAGTCATTATAGACTCGCGGGAAATCCTCGTCTCGGACCAAATACGCATTCCTTGATATTATAGACCAAAAGACCAGCGTAAATAGTATCGCCGTGTCTTTACTGCTATACCACGGCAGGCCTGTCCATGACTTGTGCCTGATCACCCAGATCATCCCAGCGGCCAATATCGTCATCGACACCAATTCCACCAACTCCCACATGAACTTTTCGGCGCGCTTCGCGCTATCCTTGTTCGACTCGAAAACGTCGCGAATTGCCCACCAGGCATAGAGCACAAAGAAGCACAGATACGACAAGAACTTCAACAGGCTCCCCACGTTCAAGGGGCCCAACAGCTCATGGGTCTCGAACGTTGAAACCGCGAAAAGCACGTAGCCCAAGAAGACCAATCCCGGGAAGACGAGGGTTTGCCGATAGATACGATAGATCGGCTGCGCCAGCATGAGATCCCAGAACGCCAGACAGAGATAACATATATGGGCGAAAGCGAGAAAGGACTCCCAGAGAATCTCCCAGTTTTTGTGATCCCCGACGGCAGCGCTGGGCGCGAGACCCCCAACGAGGACCGCCATCGCGGCGATGGGGATGACCACAAAGAACGTAACCATCCGAACCATGCGGGCCGTGCCCAAAGGAATCGGCCGGTCGCCGTCGCCTGGCTTCTCCAGAAACAGCCGCTTGAGATCTTGACTCATTGACAAGCCTCTTTTCGTCCAAAAGTCGTTCAGCACCAGAAACCGGTGCCGCCTGGTCGACATGTCTTCCCCTATAACGCGCAGCGTATCCCTGGAAAGGGGCACGACCGGGCTCGCGGGTCCGTAGGCAAAGCTCAGGACGGCTCTGGAGATTTTCTCACCGGCGGCGACCCGCCGCAACACGGCTGCGCGATGATGGAGAATTACGTATTCATCGATGCCTCGCTCGCCAGCCACCAGAGCCCCACCAGGAGGATCAGGAACGGCACGGCGTACCGCAGCCAGAGATACAGCAGACGGATCGCCAGCCCGGGCGCCGGTCCGCCGATCTCGCGCAGCACCGTCGCGCGGTCCATGCACCAGCAGAGCGCCACCACCGCGAGCAGGGAGCCCAGCGTCTGCATCCCCGAGCCGAAGGTCAGGTCCCAGGCGAGGAAGATCTTCTGGTTCGGCATCGGCGGCAGAGCGATCAGGAAGATCAGCAGCGCCAGCCACCAGACGGCCTGCCGCCGGGTGAGCCGCGTGTTGTCCGTGAGCGCCGCCACCTGCACCTCCCAGGCGGCGATGGCGGAGAGGAACCCCGAGCCCAGCAGCCCCAGGAAGAAGATCAGGCCCACCAGCCGGCCGAACGGAATGGCCGCGAAGACGCGCGGCAGCACCACGAAGATGAGGTCGGGCTCGCTCGCCGACAGCAGCCCCAGGCTGACCACGGCCGGCAGGATCGCCAGGCCGGCCAGGATTCCGGACGCGGTATCGCCGGCCACGGTGATGGCGGCGTTGCCCGGCAGACGGTCCTCGGGCTTCAGATAGGAGCCGTAGATCACCATCATGGTGCCGCCCAGGGAGAGGGTGAAGAACACCTGGCCGAAGGCGGCGGCCACCACGCGCGGCGTGAAGGCGGTCCACTCGAACTTGCCGATGAACCACGCCACCCCCGCGCCCGCTCCGGGCAGCGTGAGAGCGCGGATCATGAGCACCAGGAGGCTCAGGAAGAGGGCCGGGATGAGGATCTGGCTCGCGCGCTCGATGCCTGCCCGCAAGCCCCGCAGGAGCACCGCCGCGCAGCCGAGGATGAGCGCCCCCGTGAACACCATCTGGAGAATGAACGAGCGCGGCTCGAAGCCGGTGGCCGGCGGCAGGATCGCGCTCTCGGCCCACGGCGCGCCGACGAGTTGGGCCGCCTGGCCCACGCCATAGTAGAAAACCCAGCCCAGGGCGTTGATGTAGTACCCGGTGGCGGCGAACATCACGAAGAACAGGAACCATCCCACGGCGCGGCCTTTGGGGAAGCCGGCGCGCTCGAAGGCCCCCACCGGCCCGCGGCGGGCGTACCGGCCCAGGGCCCACTCCCCCACCAGCGCCGGAATCCCCAAGAGCACCGCCGCCAGCACGTAGACCAGGACGAAGGCGGCGCCGCCGAACCGGCCCACCATGTAGGGGAACCGCCACACGTTCCCCAGCCCCACCGCCACCCCCAGCATGGTGAGGACGAGGCTGAGGCGGGAGGTGTAGGTCTCCCGGGGCGGCTCCGCTCGATTGGGCTCGGTCATGGGCGGTGGGATTGTAACCCGCCCCGGTGCCGGGACTGAAAGGTCAGCCCCGAGCCGCTTCTCCAGCCTCTCTGTCTACACCCCCGTCCCACTCAAGGGCACGTTCACATTCGGCGTGACGGGATCGGTGCTGGTGAGCTGAAATATGGCAGTCGCGTCGCCCGCCGCGGCGGGCTGGAAACGGAGTGAAAAGTCGGCTTCGCCACCGGACGCTATGGTCGTGGGCAGGACCACTCCAATGGAAGTGAAGGCAGCGCTGCCGGAAGTCCGGGCAAAGCCGTTCACCACGAGCGGCAGCGCGCCGACGTTGAAAACCTTGGCGGTGAGCGTGACGGAAGAGCCTGCGCTGACACGGCCGAAGGCCAGATTGGAGATTACGGCCACGCGCGCCGTGGGCGACGTGGTCAGCTCGAAGACACTGCGTCCGTTGGTGCCGACGCGGAGCAGCGACGGCGTGCGCGTCCAATCGAGAGCCAGCGCCATGCAGTTGGCGGTGGGCAGGCCCACGCCGAGCACCTGCCAGGTAGCGCCGGAATCGATGCTGAGAAACACGGTGGCGTCGTTGGCGGCGATCAGCGCGAAAGGCGCCTCACCGAAGCTGTGGTCGGTCCAGGTGAGCCCATCAGGCGAGGTGACGATGGTCCCCCGGTCGCCGACCGCCACGAACAGGCTGCCCATCCAGGCGACGCCGATCAGGCGGCTGGAAGTGGCCGAGGGCTGGATGGCCCAGGTAATTCCGTCCGTGGAGGTGACGACCTCGCCGGTGTTGACCACACCCACCAGGCGGCTTCCGGAGAAGGCGAGCCCATTGATCTCGTTGGTGGTGGGAGAAACCCGCGCGGTCCAGGTGATGCCATTCGGCGAAGTGAGGATGGTGCCGCTGAGGCCACCCACGACGAACTGGCTGCCGGCCCAAATCACGTCGACGTGCCGCCATACCCGACGGCGACAAACAGGCTGCCGCTCCATACGACGTCCAGCAAAGCTTGTGGCGCAGCCGCGTTGTTCTCGGTCCAGGTGACGCCGTCGGGCGAGCTGTAAACAGCGCCGAAAGAAGCGGAGGTTACGACGATGCGGGCACCCGACGCGGCAACGCCCTGGAGCGCCTCCCAGGATGGGCCCGCTTTGCGCGAGGTCCAAACCACGCCATCGGGCGAAGTGAGAATGGTTCCTCCCAAACCTACCGCAACAAACTGCGTGCCGGTCCAGGCGACCGCGGCCAGAGTGTTGTACGCGTTTGAGGCCTGAGCGGTGTAATTGATCCCGTCAGGCGAGGTCAGCACGGTGCCGAACAGGCCTACGACCACGAGCCGGCTTCCCGACCAGACGATGCCGAAAAGGCCGTTGCTGGAGCCGGGATCCAGGGCCACCGCGTAGACCGGCCGGTCCGGCAGGTTGGCGGCGCCGCCGTCCGTGCCGCTGACGTCGCTCCAGCTCGTCCCCTTGTTGGTGGTGAGGTAGACGTGCTGCGAGCGGTTCGGCGGCGGCACTGCCGATGCGCCCCAGAAGCCGGCCACGACTCGCTGCGAATTGAAGGGATCCACCGCGAGGGACGTCGCGCCGCGCCCGACCGGCAGCCCGGCAGAATACGAATTCCAGACCGAGGCTGCGCCGGCCAGCGCGTTATCGGTGCGCCAGACGGTGCCATCGATCAGGCCCACCCACACCGTGTTTGAGCTCGAAGGATCGACGGCAAGGCACAGGATCCCGGCGGGGAAGGTATGGATGAGGGAAAAGTTGGCGCCGGTATTGGTGCTCAGCAGAAGCTGAGGTGGCCAGGTATGCGGCGCGCCGCCGGCGGCATAGACGTTGGCTCCATTGCTGGGGTCGACGACGAGCGCACCCACCGAGGCAGGCAGCCCTGGTTGGGTCCCAGGTATCGGCCGCAACCTGAGAGCCGTCGCCGCCGAGGCTGAAGGTCCAGTCCTTTCCCGGCAAGCCGGGAGTGCGCACGCTGGTGCCATTGTCCTGCGAGCCGGCATAGCTGTACTGGCTGTTCGCGGTGGAGCGGCGACCGATATCCAGCGCACCCAACCCCACCAGCATCGTGGCCACGCCCTCGTTCAAATTGCTCCAATTCGTCCCCCCGTCCGGACTGGCGGCAAAGCCGCCGTCCGTGCCGACGTAGACGCGGGTCGGCGGCGCACCCCAATGGCTCTGCGGACTGAAGGCGATCGCGTGATGATCGGAGTGAACCTTGCCTGCGGTCACCGAGGCAGCGCCGAAGGCGCCGCCACCGTTGGTGGAAAGCCAGACGTCCTCGAAGCCGAGATAGAGGCGCGATGCGTTCTGGGGATCGACGCCGATCGTTTGATTGAAACCAAACTGGCCGCTGGCCGCCGCCACAGGCGTGGCCCCTGCCTGCGCAGCCCAGCTCGTCCCTCCATTCGTCGACTTGTAGAGGCCGAGGTATGACGCATTGCCGGCCGCGGCGACACTGGCGTATAGCGTTTTGCCGTCGGGTTGAGTGGATTGCGTCATGGTTAGACAGTTATAGGTACCTGCCGCGGGTGCTCCCGGATTGGCAAACAGATTGGTGGGAAATGTCGCGCCGCCGTCGGTCGAGACGAAGATCCCCTGTCCGCCGATGCAGGCGTACACCTTATTGGGGGTTGCGGTGTCCAGGTGCAGGTCCCAGGCCTGGCCGCTGAGCATGGCGGCGTTGTTGTTGTACGAGGGCGAGTTGTTGCCGAAGCTGAGGCCACCATCCACAGATCGAAAAGCTCCGTAGATGAAAGTCGCGACCAGCACAACGCCAGGGCTGGGGATCACGATGCGGACAACGTCTTGCCCGAGCATGGCAGCGCCGCCGACTGTGCTCCAGGTTTCTCCACCATCGATGGAGCGAAACAGCGATGGGCCGGGGCTGAAGATAGCGCCGGCGTAGACGATCGCGTGGTTCGAGGGGTCAATGGCCACTGCGCCCATCTGGTTCCAGGAAAGACGATCCGTCTTGGGGGCCCAAGTGGTACTGCCATCCGTGCTTTTCCAGATCCCCCCGAGGGTGGCGAGATAAATTTTCTGATCGCTGGCTCCGCTGGGATCGATGGCAATGTCGTAAACGCGACCGGCCACTGCCGCAGGGCCGGAGGGGAAAGTCGCGCGAATCGGCGCCGGGCCTACCTGCGTCCACTGCGCGCCCACCAGGCTGGCGCTGCCGGGACCACCGCCGCCGAAGCCCGCGAACAGCGGTTTGGGAAAGCGCCTCATGCCGGCAATCTGGCCGGTCCCCTGCCGCCAGACATCGCCGCGGACGTTCCCACCGGCGTCGGAGTGGGCCAGCCTGGCGGCTTCCTCGATCATGCGCCGGGTAAGCCTCTCCCGTTCTTCTTCCTCTTCCTCACGTTTCCTGCTTTCAGGGCGCTCCTGATGCCCGCGCTCTTGTGGTTCCTTCTCTGGCTGTTGCTGTTTGGATTTCATGCTTCCTCTCCTTTTACCCCGAGGCTGCCTCCTGGGATCGCCTGCGTCCAAACCCCAGAATGCTTATCGCCATTCTCCTGGTCTTCCGGCGGATGTCGTAGAGAAGTATCGATGTCTTTATACTCAATTCTTTAATCATCCTACGCCTGTCCTTGTTCCCCGTCAACGCAGCACAGCGGCCTAGAAACCCGGGTCGTGACCCCTTCGTCTCTCAAAGTATCAAAGCGCCCCGACGAAGGTGCCGACTTGGCGGAGCCGCTCCGGTAGGAGCTCAAGCACGTGTCCATACCGACCTATCCTCGCCTGGCGTCCGTGCCAATGATTGTAGTTGTTCAGCCAAAAGAGCACCATGGCCGCGGGCACGCTTTCCATCAAGACCTGGTGCCCTGTGAGCTCCGAATAGCGGTGAACCAGCTCGTCGATCCGGTCGGCAACTCGATTCAGTCCTGACCACATCAAGAGAGTGCAGCAGGATTGCGCAAGATCCATAACGACCGGATCAAGCCGGCAAAACTCCCAATCGAGCACCGCCCAGCCGTCCGCCGAGACCTTGAGATTGCCTGGGATCCAGTCTCCATGAGTGAGCTGCCGGGGCTCCGCTTCGAGTACGCTGAGGCGCAGCTCCAGCCACTCACAGAGCGTCTGCACAAGGAGGCGCTCTCTTGGGTCCTGGATAACGCATGAGAACGATGAGGCGCGGTAAGTCTGAAGTAAATTGCGCCCCTTTTCTACTATGCCCCTCTCACAGACCGCGAGAGAATACGGTATGGATCTGAGTACCCTGTGTACCTCTGCGAGCATCGCTGCCAACGCTGGGTAGGTCCCGGGATGGCGCGGGTCAGGTTCCTGCCCGTGGACGTGGCGGGTCATACGCCAGAGCCCATGCTCCGAGGTTGCGATGCTCTCGTTCTCCACTGTCGGCACGACTTCTGGAACCGTCCACGCGGCGCCCAGACTTTTGAGTCGGAAGGGTAATGCTCTGAGCAGCTCGGCCTCTCGCAGAAACCGCGCCCTTTCGCCGGCCTCCGAGTACGAGAGCCAGAACGCTTCGCCCGTGCGCCAGTTGTCGCGACTCACACCTGCAGAGACACGCTCCGGTACCGCCGTAATCCCCCAGAACTGCCGGAGGACAATAGCGGCAGTATAATCCGATGGTGCGGCGGATGACACAGGTGATGCCATAGCAAGGCGATTCCAATAGAAGCTTTTCGTGTGAATGCTTGTGCGGTGCCTAACGGGTTTGTCGATGAGCGGCGGCTCTGCCGTCCGCTCAATCGGCAGGTTGTGCGAAGCCATCCTACAGCTAGTCAATTGCAGTGTCCGACAAAATAGCCTGAACATGCCTCCTGAGACTTTCCTCAACCTTCCTCTTTCCTTCGATTGTATTATGATAAAAAAGCGTCCGAAACGGAGAGACATCGAAGGGCAAACGCTCCAAGTCTTTGTCAGCGATTAGGATAGTGGGCTTACTGCGAGCATGGGCATACCCAACCTCATAATAAACGTTAGGATTTGCGGGAGTGATCTCCGCGATGACAAATTTTGATTCGTCGATCTGCCTCGCCACATCAGCGAGTATAAGACCCGGCCCAAAAGTGTCGTCAGCACGTTTAGCCTCTACACCAAGATCGCGACAAACTGGCCTAATGACCTCTTCGTAAAGCTGATCGTAAGGTGACGAAAACTGCATTACCACGAAGGCACGCGGCACTTCGGAAAGCACCTTAAACTCCGAAATTATTACATCCGAAGTGTCACGACAGAACAACCCGACCTGGCTTTGAGGAAGGCTGAATGGCAGCACTGCAGATGCCACCTCAACTTCATCAACGAAGAGGCGAATTGTGGAACCTCGCAGCCGTATCTGGAGAGAATAGGCTCGATTACTTTCGAGGTTAGCGAGATTTCCTCCCGATGCGTAGACGTTCCACTTCTGAAACCACTGCCTAATTCCGTAAAGCACCTCGCCGCCAATGCCGGCTCCCAAAAATGCATTTGTTTGGGGGTCTCTGTAAAAAATTATGTCACATGCGCTTTTCTCGTTTGCTCTCTTAAAAACTACCTGCGCCGAAATGGTTCCTCCGGAGAACTTTTGGTCACACATAGCAGTTCCAACAGCAGCCCCCCACTCTTCCCCATACTTCGCTTTCCTACCATGAAAGCGGACTTCCTTCTCTGTAAAGGTAAACCTGCCGTCAATCGCCGCCCACTTGTATGTCACCAGCTGACTCCCCTAGCTTATCGCACAACAGCCTAGTTTAACTTCACCGTCTAACCCACCAGCATGCTTATTGCCATGCCCTTGGTCGGCCGGCGAATGTCGTAGAGAAGTACGCATGTCTTTCATTCTCAGAGCTTTAATCATTCTACACCTGTCCTCGTTTGCCGTCAACGCGGCACGAGACGACGGCTAAGCTTCCCGATAGGGCGATCCCCAGGACGTTCTTATCTGGCCACCTGAAAAAGGTCCTGCCCTGGAAACTATCTCCTTCCAGAAGCTGGATTTATCCGCCCTTCAGGGAGAGCCATAGACGTATAAGCGAATTGCGAGAGTG
>QHVW01000274.1:4238-7498 GCA_003223675.1 Acidobacteriota bacterium | reverse complement strand
CGAGCATCCAGCCCGGCGCGGTGCGCAGCATACCGAGGAAACGGGCGGTCTTCTCTAGCGGACCGTCGTCCCGGAAGGCCACGCCCCCCAGGCCCTGAGCGAAGAATTCCCGCATCACCGCCACGTCCTCGGGCTCGTTCCGGATGGCGCGGAAGAGCCGGGGCTCCTCCTCTCCGCGCTGCAGCGCCACCAGGGGGACGAAGCGCGTGCACTCCGTGTGGCCGAAATGCGTCGGCCCGGTGTCGTCGAGGGGAAGACCGAATTCCTCCGTGCCGTGGCTCACCTCGCGCCAGAGATCGGTGGCGGTCACACCGCGCTGATTCCGGCGCGTCCGCCCCACCTGGGCGAGCGGCTGAAAGTTGGCCAGGCTGAAGGCGTCGCGATTGCGCACCTGCCAGCGCACTACGCCGGAGATCTGGGGGAGGCTCTCCTGGGTGACTGTGACGGTCATGGCGGCGCGCAGGGGCCGGCCGGTCCGCCGGCGCGCCTCCCGGATCAGGGCCGCGAATTCCTCGCGCAGGGGCATCAGCTCCAGCTCCGACCTGGGCGCCTGGTAGCCGTCCCGTCCGCGTTGAGTGATGTCGACGTGGATCGAGACCTCGGTCAGGCCCCCATCGGTCATCAGCCGCTCGAGCAGCCCCGGACGGCGGCGGAAGGCGTCGCCGTGGGTCATCATCATGGGGATGACGCCGATCGACCGCGCGTAGCGGAGGATCGCGAGCAATTCCTCGACCGGCCGGAGCGTCACCTCGCCGTCGGTGATCTGGACGTTGCTCTTGGGGCCGAGCCAGCGGCGGAGCTCGTCGAGCTGCCGCAGGACGGCCGCCGTGGGCAGCGCGGGGACCTCGTTCGCCTGGTGGCCGAGATAGCAGCCGGTGCAGGCGAAATCGCAACGGGGCTGGATGCCGATCGTGGCGCCGCACCCCGTCGCCTGCTGGCCCAGCCCCTGCCCGGGAAGGCGAAGGGCGGGAGCGAGCCCCGCCCAACGCTCCGCCAGCAAGGCCCGTTTCTCGGGAGTGGCGGGGTCCCGGAACAGACCCCAGGCCCGCCGGAGCGACCTCGGCTCACCGATCATGCCCCCCTCCCCGTCACTTGGAGGCGTCGTTCAGGCTCCAGTCGTAGTCATCGAACTTGAGATCGACCTGGTTGCCGGCCGCTTCGATCTGCTTGCGCTTGTCCGGGGTGAGATAGAAGGCGATGAATTTCACCCGGCCGGCGCTCCACCTCTCGAAGTCGTCCTTGAACCAGTCCATGATCTTCGTGGTGTGCAAGAGGAGCACCCCGCCGCTCTTCTCCAGGCGGACGCCGTGCGGTCCGTTGAGGAACGTCCGAGCCTGATCGTCGAGCTGGTCCGCGACCCGCGCCCCGACATAGGGCTCGGTGCGGATGGGCGGACAGCTCTTGGCGGCGCAGTTGATGGCGAAGTGGATCCGGGGGTCCTTGAAGTGGTCCCGGAGCTTCTCATTCTCCACGTCGTTGAGCGAGATCGCGCCCGTCCTCGTCTGCACAGAGGGCTTCTTGAAGACGTTCAGGTGGGCGATGAAGTCGGTCGAGATGTCGCGGATCGACTTCACCGGATAGCTCTCGACGATCACGTTCACCGTCGAGACGTTGTAGAGGTTGATCCAGTAGGCGAGCTGGTCGTTCTTCGACAGCGCGCCGGCGTCCACCTGGGCCAACTGCCGGCGGAGCTCGTCGAGGGTCTTCTTGTCGTTGGCCTTGAGGGCCTTGTAATTCATCCCCTTGGCGGGGTCGTAGTACTTGGCGAGGAGGTCGCCCCAGAGCTTGTAGTCCGGGGGATTGACCGCCGCGGCCGGCAGGGCGGCCAGCAGCAGGCCGAAGAGCAGGAGGGTGAGGGTCTTGACGTTCATGTCCTTACCTACGGAGCCGCCTTGGGGGTCGGATCAGATCGTCTCCCGCAGCGGCACCGGGATGTCACGGGGAGCATCGTACTCTATCACCGCGAAAAGCCCGGTCAGCTTCGCGAAGGCGCGCTCGGCTTGGGGACCGTTGAAGACGGGGCTGTCCGGCACCGTCCAGCCGTGGCGGGCGCCGTCGTAGACCTCGCTCTCGGAGCGGCCTCCCCAGGCGGCGAGGGCCTGGTCGAGGCGGTCGATCGCCTCGGGCGGCATGCCGCGGTCCTCGACCGCGTGGCCGAAGTAGAGCCGGGCCTGGATGCGCGGCAGGAGCAGGTGCGGGCTGGTGGGGGCGTCGGTGGCCAGGCCGCCGCCGTGGAAGGAGGCGGCGGCCATGATCCGGTCCGGCCGCACCGCGGCGGTGCGGAGCGCCACGCCCCCCGTGAAGCAGTAGCCGACGACGCCCATGCCGCCCGGGGACACGCCTTCCTGCCCGGCGAGGAAATCGACGTAGGCCCCGGCGTCGCTCTGCACGGCTTCCGGCGTCAGCGGCCCCCGCAGTTCGGCTAGCCGCTTCTTCACCTCCTCGTTCTCGAAGCCCGCGGCGAAGTCGATCACCGGCGGCTTGCCGAAGCGGTAGAAGGGGTTGGGCATCAGCACCGTGTAGCCGGCCGCGGCCAGCCGGCTCGCCATCGCCTTCTGCGACGAGCGGATGCCGCCGATGTCCGTCAGATGGATCACGCCGGGCCTGCTCTCGCCTTCGTGCCGGTAGAGGAAACCGTCCATTGTGCCGTCCGCCGTCCGAATCTCGATCTGCTCCTCGATCATCGGTCTTCCTCCCAGTGGAATGGGGTTTCGTCGTCCGGCCGGATCTTCCAGGCCGCCCTATAGAGCGGCGCGGGCTTGAGGCGCGACACCACCTCCGCTCGCACCTCACCGGCAGAAGGGAGCAGGTGGGCAGGCGTGAAGTGGCGCGGCTTCGCCAGGAAGGCATCGAGGTCGAGCGAGCCCTCCCCTTCCCGCTGCGCGCTCTCGACGTAGAAGAGGACGGGGTCCGGCGCGAGCCAGCGCCCCTCCAGCGATCGCAGGGCCTCCCAGAGACCCGGGCTCTGTACGCTCAAGGAGCCGTCCTCAGCCGTCAGGAATCCCTCCATCGCCTGGGGGGCCGCCGGCAGCTTCAGGGAGAGGTGGGCGGGGAAGGGGTCGTAGACCAGATGGGAGACCTCGTCGGGCGAGTAGGCGGCCCCCTCCGGCACGGCGAGGACGTCCACGACCTTGCGCAGGGCGCCGTCGAGACGGTCGAGCTTCCGTTTCTCGTCGGTGTTAAGCGGGGTGAGGCTCTTGGCGTCCTTCTCGCTCAGCCGCTCCTCGAACAGGGCGCCGAAACAGGGACGGGCGCGGTCC
>QHVW01000274.1:0-4114 GCA_003223675.1 Acidobacteriota bacterium | reverse complement strand
AGAAGGCCTCCAGCCCCTCCGGCTCGGCGATGAGGGCAGACCGGGATGCCGAGCTCAAGAGTCCCAGGCGCTTCTCCCAGGAGAACCGCTCGGCGCCCGGGCTCGCCGCGGCGAAGCGGGCTCCCCAGGGGTCCGAGCCTTCGAGGAGCGTCCGGCGCGCCTCGGCGAGCCGCCGGGCCAGCTCCGGATTGCCCCCCTCCGGATCGGTGATGCGCACCGTGCTCGTGGCCACCACCGCGCCGTTGGGAAGGAATCTCAGGCGCAGATCCTCCCGGATGGGGGCTTCGAAGCACGAGATGAACGTCAGCAAGAGGACGGAAATCCCGAAAGAGGCCAGCCGTTGCGGATGCATGGCCGGATTATAGAGAGCGAAGCGGACAGCGGGGGAATTTCTATATGGGATGGGAGGAAAAATATATGTCCCGGGCTCCATCCAGGATTCCGGCCGGAAATCGACGCGGAAATCACGACATCCGGGCTGGATCGACCGCCGGGAAGCTCTCCGATCCGAGCCGGGCGGCTTCAAAAACGGGGCGGATCGCGAAAATCCCGGCATCCGGGCCGAAATCGGCCGCGGGAACGCTTGGCGAGCGAAATCCCATATAAAAAATCCGAGATCCCATATAACCCGGCGGGCATCCGGCGGCGGAACGCTCGATCCGCCGCCAGCTCGGGGTCAGGAGGCCACTTCGACCGGCTCGGCGTCCTCGACGAAGCCGCACCCTTCGGTGTTGCAGACGTACTGGACGCCGTGCTTCTTGGTGACCTTCTCGAGGAGGAACTTGGCGCCGCAGTCCGGGCACTCGCGGGCGAGCGGCTTCTTCCAGAGCGAGAATTTGCAGTCCGGGTAGCGGTTGCAGGACCAGAAGGTCTTGCCGCGGTGGGACTTCTTCTCGACGATCTCCCCCTTGCCGCACTCGGGGCAGGGGACGCCGGTGGGGATCGGCGCCGACGGCTTGGGGCCGGTCTTGCGGATGTTCTTGCACTCGGGATAGCCGGTGCAGCCGTAGAAGGTGCCGAAGCGGCTGCGCTTGAGCGCCATCGGCTTGCCGCACACCTCGCACGGCGGGACCTCCTCCTCGGCGCCGTTCCCCGCGGCGGCGGATTCGGCGGGCGCCGTGTCCACGTTGCGGGTGTACTTGCACTCCGGATAGGTGCTGCAAGAGATGAACGGCCCGAAGCGGCCGAAACGCATCAGCAGCCCGGAGCCGCACTCGGGGCACTTCTCGTCGAGCGGGATGCCGTCCTTCTTGACGTTGGGCATCTGCTCGCCCGCGGTCTCGAGATCCTTCGTGAACTTGACGTCGAAGTCGGCGACCGCCTTCTTCCACTCGATCTTGCCGTCCTCGATCTCGTCGAGCTGCTCTTCCAGGGCCGCCGTGTACCCCTCGTTGAGGATGTCGTGGAATCCGGTCTGGAGCATGCCGTTGACCAGCGTGCCGAGCTGGGTGGGGCGGAAGCGCCCCTCCAGCCGCTCGACGTAGTCGCGGTCGGTGAGCACGGAGAGGATGGTGGCGTAGGTGGAGGGGCGGCCGATGCCGTTCTCCTCCAGCGCCTTCACCAGGGTGGCCTCGCTGTACTGGGCCGGTGGTTGGGTGAATTTCTGCTCCGAGATCACCTTCACCAGCTCCAGGGTCTCCCCTTCGCGCAGGGCCGGCAGCATCCCCTCCTGGGAATCGTCGGCCGCCGGGGCGTCCTCGTCCGGGGTCTCGCGATAGACCGCGAGGAAGCCGGCGCGCTTCAGCACCTTGCCGGAGGCGCGCAGAACGTAGGGGCCGTTCTCGACGTCCACCTGGGTGACGTCGAAGACGGCCGGCAGCATCTGGGAGGCGATGAAGCGGTCCCAGATCAGCTTGTAAAGCTTCCATTCCTCATCCTTGAGGAAGTCGCGCACGGCGTCCGGCGGCAGGTCGAAGCTGGTCGGGCGGATCGCTTCGTGGGCGTCCTGGGCCCCCTCCTTGGAGCTGTAGACGTTGGGCTTCTCGGGGAGGGCGTCCGGCCCGTAGGTGGCGCCGATGTATTCGCGGCCGCCGGTGAGCGCCTCGTCGGCCACGCGGGTGGAGTCGGTGCGCATGTAGGTGATCAGGCCGACCGCGCCGCGGCCGCCGATCTCCTTGCCTTCATAGAGCCCCTGGGCGATGCCCATGGTGCGCTTGACCGAGAAGCCGTAGCGCCGCGCCGCCTCCTGCTGGAGCCGGCTGGTGATGAACGGCGGCGACGGCCGCTGGCGCGACTCCTTGCGCTCGACCTTGGCGACCACGAATTTGCCGGTCTCGAGGTCGCGGACGATGCGCGCCGCGTCCTCGCCATTCCCGACTTCGGCCTTCCTGCCGCCGATCCGCTGCAGGCGGGCGTTGAACGGGGGCGGCACCGCGGCCTTGAGGTCGGCGCCGAGGTTCCAGTATTCCTCGGACTGGAAGGCGTCGATCTCGGCCTGGCGGCCGCAGACCATCTTGAGGGCGACCGACTGGACGCGGCCGGCGGAGAGCCCCTGCTTGACCTTCTCCCACAGGAGCGGCGAGAGGCGGAAGCCCATCAGCCGGTCGAGGACGCGGCGCGCTTGCTGGGCGTCGACCTTCTTGAAGTCGATCGTCCGCGGGTTTTCCAGCGCCTTGAGCACGGCCCCCTTGGTGATCTCGTTGAAGGTGACCCGCCGGACGTCCTTGGCGTCCTTGCTGAGGATCTCGGCGATGTGCCAGGCGATGGCCTCCCCCTCGCGGTCCGGATCGGGCGCGAGATAGACGGTCTCCGCCTCCTTGGCCGCCTGGCGCAGCTTCTTGACCACGTCCTTCTTGGCGGCGAGCACCTCGTAGCGGGGCTCGTAATCGGGACCGATCCCCATGTCCTTCCCCTTCTTGACGAGGTCGCGGACATGGCCCACCGAAGCCTCGACGGCGTACTGCCGGCCGAGGAACTTCTTGAGGGTCTTGGTCTTGGCGGGGCTTTCGACGATGAGCAGGTTCTTAGCCATAGCGCGTCTCTGAAACGTCGGGGGACGCCGACATTATTTCTCGTGAGTCTCTGGGTGCCACCCGGGGACAGGGCGGGGACAGTACCACCCGCCTGCCATTCGCCGCAAGGCCGGGGGGGGTGGGGTCAGGGGTGGCTCCCGTAGGTATAAGGAAGGGGTATTCCCGGGGGCTCTGAGAGCGGTTAGCCCAACCGCAGATCCTGGATAGACTCCACGCTGTACACCTTCTTGGCGAGCCGATTGAGCCGTTCGAGAGAACGAATCCTCTGAAGCTTGGCCTTAACCTCCTCGGGAACCGAGCCGAAGCGATCCTCAAGAAGGCTGCAGAGCATCTGCCGGGCACCTTCTCCCATCATCTTGTCTGCCCAGGTCACCTTGTACAGCATTGTACGAGCCCTCCGACTCTCCGGAATGCCGGGAAGAGAGAATTCCTCAGCTTCTCCGGACGTCAATTGTACATAAGTTTCGACGCAGTTGACCAGCTCGATGCGCTCGGCATCGGTCAGAGGAGCCTCCAGAATCCGGGTCAGGCAAGCTCGTTTCAGCTCCGCCTTGCTCATGCCTCCCCGCTTCATCAGGGCCGCCAGCGCCCAGGCGAGAGGCTCGGGCTTAGCGAGATACTCGGCGGCCGAGCAGCGGGACAGGCTGAAGGAGAGATAGCGGAAGCTCGTCAGGCCTGGAGCCTTCAGGTCTCCGTCGAGCTCCTGCTCGCAGATCCCGGCGGGGCCGCCCTTCAGGTAGACCACGATCGAGAGGACCGGCTCCTCGTGGCGCGCCTGGATCGCCCGGTGATAATCCCGCAGGCGGCCCCCCATCCCGCGGCGCGCCCGGGATTCGATCTCGACGTGGATCAGGAGGAAGCGACCGGTCCCTTGCAGAGGCGCCCGGGCCAGGAGATCCGCGATGCCATGGGTCCGGGGTGGCGCGGTGGCGACGAATTCCTTGTCCAGGAACGCCACCGCCCTCAGGTCCAGGCGCGCCGCGAGGTCCGGCGCGACGAGGCGCAGGAAGCCGGCGAAGAAGGCCCGGAGCAGGCTCTTGAACAGCGGATCGTGGGGCGCCATCCCCCTTACCGCCCGTACACCGGACCCGGCAGCCGCTTCACCCAGCCGCCGAGCTCCAGCTCGAGCAGCGCCGCGAGCA
>QHVW01000273.1 GCA_003223675.1 Acidobacteriota bacterium | reverse complement strand
AACCGAACAGCCCGAGCTGCTCCACCTTGCCCGGCACCCGGAACGCCGCGGTGGACAGCTCGGGGAACGGCTGGTCCAGCCCGTACCGCCGCTTGAAGGTCTGGAAGGTGGCGCGGATCTGGTCGGCGAAGAGGCCTTCTCCCCGCATCCGGTTGCCGAAACGGGGGTCGTAGAGCTGGCCGCCGCGCAGCTCGCGGACGCGGTTGAGCACCTTCTCCTTGCGGTCCGGGAAGTGCTCCGCCAGCCACACCTCGAAAAGGCCCGCCACCGCTCCCGGCAGGCGCATCACCACGTAGCCGGCCGTGCGGGCTCCGGCGGCGGCCGCCGCTTCCAGGATCCTGGGCATCTCGTGATCCGTGATCGCGGGCACCACCGGCGCCACCATCACGCCGACCGGGATGCCCGCCGCGGCCAGCCGCTCGACCGCCTTCAGCCGGTCCCGCGGATGGGAGGCCCGCGGCTCCATCTTGCGGGCGACCTCGGGGTCGAGCGTGGTGATCGAGATCATCACGACCGCGGCCTGGTGCTCGTGGAGCCGCTGGAGGACGTCGACGTCCCGGGTGACCAGTTCGTTCTTGGTGATGATGCCCACCGGATTGCGAAAGTCGGCCAGCACCTCCAGGCAGCGGCGGGTGATCTGCAGCCGCCGCTCGGCGGGCTGATAGCAGTCGGTGACGCCGCTCATGGCGAGCGTCTGCGGCTTCCATTTCGGGGCGGAGAGCTCCTTGCGCAGCAGCTCGGGCGCGTCCGGCTTGACCAGGATGCGGCTCTCGAAATCGAGCCCCGCCGAGAAGCCCAGGTACTCGTGGAACGGCCGGGCGTAGCAGTAGACGCACCCGTGCTCGCACCCCCGGTAGGGGTTCACGGAGGCGTCGAAGCCCACGTCCGGGCTGTCGTTGTACGCGATGATCGAGCGCGACGTGTCGCGCAGCAGCTCGGTCTCGACCCGCTCGGGCCCCGGGACCTCCTCGTCCCGCTCGACCTCCAGCGTCTCGAACCGGTTCCTGGGATTGCCGATCGCCCCCCGCCCTTTGAGCGCTACTTCCGCCATAGGGGCGTAAGTATAGCGCAAACCGGCTAATTGATGCTCAGGCCGACAAGGTGGGTCTCCAGCTCCTTCGGGCTGGGGAGGGTATCGCGCAGGTGGTTGGGCATCATGCGGTAGCTCGCCACGCCGATCGGCTTCTGCTGCCCCTGGAGGGTGTATTCGGCCACCAGGCTGTGCTTGGTCTTGCAGAGGATGAGGCCGATGGTGGGCTGGTCGTCGGGGCGGCGGAGGAGGTTGTCGACGGCGGAGAGATAGAAGCTCATCTTGCCGGCGTGCTCGGGCTCGAAGTCCGCCACCTTGAGCTCGACGACCACGTAGCAGCGCAGTTGGAGGTGGTAGAAGAGGAGGTCGAGGAAGAAGTCCCGGCCGCCCACGGTCAGCGGATACTGGGTGCCGACGAGGGCGAAGCCGGCGCCCATCTCGAGGAGGAAGCGGCTGACCTGCTCGATCAGCCCCCGGTGGAGGTCGCGCTCCTGGGCCTCGTCGCCGAGGTTGAGGAAGTCGAAGATGTAAGGGTCTTTGAGAGTCTCGCGGGCGAGGTCGGACTGCGGCGCGGGGAGGACGCGGTCGAAGTTGTTGAGGGCCTTCCCCTGCCGGCGGTGGAGGCGGGACTCGATCTGGTGGACGAGGACGGCCCGCGACCAGCCGTGGGCGAGGGTCTGGTGAATATAGAAGACCCGCGCGGCGTGATCCTTGACCTTCTGCTGGATCTGGAGAATGTGCCCCCAGGGAATTTGTGCAACAAGCTGTTGCACAATTTGAGGGTCGGGGAACCCTTCGGCAAAGGACCGCATGCACTGTAGGTTGCGCCGGGAGAAGCCTGTGGTCTCCGGGAAGGATTGCCGCAGGTCGGTCGCCAGCCGGTCGATCACCTTGGCTCCCCAACCCTCCCGCTGCTGGCTCTCCAGGATCCGCTGTCCGATCTCCCAGTAGAGCAGGACCAGCTCCCGGTTGACCGAGAGGGAGGCCCGCGTCTGGGCCGCGCGGATACGGCTCCTAAGATCTTCCAGGAGAAGGGGATAGTCCAAGGTCAATTGTGCAACAGCCTGTTTCACAATTCGTTTCCGGGCGGTACGGGCCTTCTTGGCAGGTCTCCGCTGGGCACGGCGATTTTTCGGATTCACGGGATGAGATCTTAGAATAGAGATCCGTAGAAACGCAACCTGTAAAGGAGGGTGCGTCCGGGCCGCAGGAACCCCACAGCCTCAAGACCCGTCTACAATGGTGGGAAGGAACTGGCGCGAGATCCTGTTCTCCCTGGCAAGGCAGGAACCCGATCTTCCGAGCTCCGGAACTCAATCTCATGGCCGCTTCATCCGCCGCAGAGAGCTCGCAATCCCTCGGAGAGGGGCGGGAGCCCTTCCTCGCCTGGCCGGGCATGTCGGGCCTGCGGCTCACGCTCCCGCTGTCCTATCTCTTCTTCAAGATCTTCTACTCGATCTACGGCGGCGCAAGCCTGCTCGCCAAGCTCCGCCGGCCCCACGTGGATTTCTATTTTCCTTGGGAGATGCGGCTGCCGTTCCTCCCCTCCTGGACGCTGGTCTACCTGACCGTGCCCCTGCTGCTGCTGCTGACGCCGTTCATCCTGCGGACGTGGCGCACGTTCATGCCGTTCTTCCTCACGCTCACGGCGGAGACGCTGGTCGCCGGCGTCATCTTCCTGGCGGTCCCCCTGGCGCAGGCCTATCCGCCCCGTGTGGCCTCCGGATTCCTGGGCGGCGTCTTCCACATGGCGGACCGGCTCAACCTCGACTACAACAAGCTCCCCTCGCTCCACATGGCGTTCGCGGTGACGGCGGCGGTCGTCTTCGGGCGGCGGTGCGGCTGGCTGGGGCGGACCCTGTTCTCGCTCTGGATCGTGGCGGTCTGCGCCTCGGGATTGCTGATCCACGAGCACCAGGTCCTCGACCTCGCGGCCGGCCTCGCCCTCGGCCTGGCCGGCGTCGCCACCGTGCAGCGCCGGGCGTCCGACGACCGGTCTCTCGACGCGATACGGATCGACGGCCTCTGCCTGCAGGAGCTTTGGAGCTTCACGCGCTGGCGCCCCGGCCGCCTGGGCCCCTTCCTCACCCTGACCCGGGTATCGCTGTTCCGCTGGCGCCGGGCTCGGATGTTGCGCGCGGCCTACTGCCTGGCCCTGCACGTGGACGACGTGCTGAACGGCGGCCGTAAGGTGGAGGGGGACCGCCAGGAGCACGCGCGGTCGCTCCTCCGCGTCCTGGCGGGTGGAGAGCCGGCCCCGGGAGCCGTCGCGGAGCAACTCGCCGGCGCGCCGGAAGGCCCGCAACGGCGGCAGGAGATCATGCAGGCGCTCCGGGAGATCTTTCCGCCTCCGTCTGCCGCCGCTTCCGCCGGAACCGCTCCCGCGCCTCCGCGATCGGCCGCTTCTCGATGAAGTAGGCGATCGCCGCCTCGCCGAGCCCCCAGGTGCCGGCGAAGGCGACGCCGGCCGAGACGGCGGAGCCGGCCCCCGGAAAGACGAATTTGGCCAGCGCCCTCGCCCCTTCCCGCAGGGCGAACGCCGCCCCGACGTTGACCCCGAGCGCGGAGAGGAGCTCCCGCGCCGCGGCCTTCGACATCTCCCGGCCGGAGAGGTAGGCGATGCCGGTGATCAGCCCGATCTGGAGCGCCGTCAAGGGGAGGATGTCCGCGACGGGGATCGGCGCCGCGGCGATCCCTCCCGCCACGGCCGCCGCCGCCGCGGTCATCTTCCGGGCCAGCTTCCGCTGCACGGCCTGGAGCTGCGAGAGGCGGGCCATCTGGATCTGCGCACTCCGGGGGAGCACGTCAACCAGATAATCGACCAGCTCCTCCACGTTCCAGTAGTTGTCGTAGACCCGCCGCTCCCCTTCGTATTCGGCGTAGGTGGAGACGGGGATCACCCGCGCCAGCGCGATGCCGCGCTCGGTGAGGGCCTCCTGGATCGTCCCCACGGCGGTGTCGATGTTGTGCCGCTTGGCCTCGTTCTCGTAGGGGGGCTCCACCCGCTTGGGATCGAGCTCGTCCACCTGGGTGACCACCGCCACCACGGGGGCCTCGTAGCGGTGTTTCTCAGAAATAAAGGCCCGCACCGCCTCGACGTTGGCCACGTCCTGGGCGATGTGAGAGTCGACGTCCTTGGCCTTGCAGAGGAAGAGGATGGCGTCCGGGTGCTCCTCCACCAGCACGGCGCGGATCTCATCCAGAGCGTCCTGGAAATTCGCCGCCTCGGGGCGCGTGCGGTCGCCGAGCCCGCGGGTGTCGAGGATCTTCATCTCCCCCCGGGGCCCCTGGTAGGAGTACCAGGTGGGGCGCCCGGTCTCGGAGAGCACGGAGCCGACGGCCGCCACCCGTTCGCCGAAGATCGCGTTGACCAGCGACGACTTGCCGGCCCCGCGGCGGCCCAGGATCATCAGCTTCGGCGGCCTCGCATCCATCAGCAGCTCCTTGAGGATCAACAGCTCGTTCTTGGTCGCACCGCCCTGGGGCCCGGGGAGCCGGTCGATCGCGCGCTCGGCCAGATCCGAGACCGTCTTCAGGATGGCATCCGCACCGGGCATGGCGGAGCGATCTTACTCCGCCCGATCCCACCCCTTGGCGCCATCCTCCCCTACCCTGGCGGGGGTTTCACCGGCCGCGCGAAGGACGGAGGCTTCCTCCATGGAGGCCCTGCCCATGGAAACCCAGACCGCCACCGCAACCCCCGTGAGCCGTTTCGCCTTCGTCATCCACCCCCTGAGCGTGGATCACATCCACAAGCACTACCCCTGGGCCCGGCTGCTGCCCGATTCCCTGGTCGAGGCGGTGGCGGCACGCATGCCGCCGATGTACTTGGGGCCCATCACCGGCGGCCGCTCCCCCCTCACCGGGCAGCGCATCGAGGGGCTCCTTTTCACGCTCGGCGCCACGCCGCGCCAGATCATGGGGCATGGCGAGGAATTCACCTATTCACGGCTGCTCGCGGCGGCGAAGATGGCCGAGACGAGGGGCGCCCGCATCATGGGCCTCGGCGCCTTCACCAAGGTGGTCGGGGACGCCGGGATGACCGTGGCCCGGGAGAGCGAGCTGCCGATCACCAGCGGCAACAGCCTGACGGTGGCGGCGACGCTGGAGGCGGCCAAGCAGGCGGTGGTCCGCATGGGGGTCAAGGACCTGACCCGGGGGCGGGCGATGATCGTGGGCGCCACCGGCGCCATTGGCTCGGTCTGCTCGCGGCTGATCGCCGCCGCCATCCGGGACGTGGTCCTGGTCTCCATCGAGCCCGAGCGGCTGGCCGCCCTCCAGCGGATCATCGAGGAGGAGACCCCCGGGGCCCAGGTGGTCACCACCACCTCCAGCGCCGAGCTGATCGGTGAATGCGACCTGGTGGTCACCGCCACCTCGGCTTTCGGCCAGCGGGTGATCGACATCAGCCAGTGCAAGCCCGGCGCGGTGATCTGCGACGTGGCTCTGCCGAGCGACATCAGCCGCGAGGAGGCGGACCTGCGGCCGGACGTGCTGGTGGTCGAAGGGGGCGAGGTGGTGATCCCCGGCCCGATCGACTTCCACTACGACGTCGGCCTGCCTCCCGGCACGGCCTACGCCTGCCTGGCCGAGGCCGCGCTGCTGGCGATGGAGGGGCGCTTCGAGGACTACACCCTCGGCCGCAACATCGAGATCGGACGGGTCAAGGAGATGTATAGGATGTTCCAGAAGCACGGCTTCAAGCTCGCCGGCCTGCGCTCCTTCGGGCGCTACGTCACCGACGAGGAGCTGGCCGCGAAGCGCGCTCTCGCCGACCGGTTGCGGAACGACCCGCAAGAGCTCGTGCGGGTCAAGGCCGGGGCGCACGCGAAGCTCGCGGAGATTCCGCCCATGTCCAAGGGGGTGCGCGCGGAGGCGCCGTCGAAGAAGGCGTGGTGGGGGGCCCTGGCCGCGGCCGGGATCGGCGTGGGGGCCTTCGCCGTCCTCCGCTACCGTAGGCGCCGGATCTCCTCGACCGCCTGACGGAGCTTCTCCCCCACCGTCCGGCGGGCCGCGTCGTCCTTGTAGGGCGAGCGCTTCCAGATCAGCTTCGGCGAGAACAGGCCGTCCCCCTTCCAGCGGGGGATGACGTGGACGTGCAGATGGGGCACGCTCTGGCTGATCTTCGTGTTCACCGCCACGAACGACCCCTCGGCGCCGAGGCCCCGCTCCACGGCCTGTTCGAGGATCTGGACGTCGCGGAAGTAGGGCGCCAGGAGATCCTCCGGCAGCTCCGGCAGCGTCTCCACGTGGGCCT
>QHVW01000272.1 GCA_003223675.1 Acidobacteriota bacterium | reverse complement strand
ATCGCGGCCGGCGAGCCAGGCCGAGGGGAGCGGCCCGAGGAAGTGGGCCGCGACGAGGTCGACGTCCAGAAGGGCCTGAGTATCAGGCTGAGTATCAGGCCGGCTTATGACCGATGAGGATGAGGCGTTCGCTGTCACGCGCGTAAAGGTCTCCCTGAAAGTTGCCGAAGAGGTCGTCGACCTCCAGGCCCGCCCAGCGCAGGCCGATGGTCACCTCCTCCGGCTGATAGAGCCGCACGCTCTCGAGGAACGTGCGGGGGGGCTCGGCCGCGGAGCGCACCGTGATGCGCTTGTTGATCCGCTGGCTCGCCGGGTCGTACCAGCGCTCGACCTCGGCCGTGCCGTCCTCCAGCGGCTCGACCCCCCTTGGCCTTAGATGCTCGATGGCCGTCGCGGGATTCACCAGGTCGATCAGGAACCGGCCGCCGGCGGGGAGGACGCGGACGATCTCCTCCAGCACCCGGAAGTTCTCCCGCTCCCGCTCGAAGTAGCCGAACGAGGTGAAGAAATTCAGCACCCAATCGAAGCTGCCGTCCGTGAACGGCAGCCGCCGCATGTCGCCGGCCACCCGCGGCAGGCCGCGCGCCCGCATGCGGGCGAGCAGGGTCAGCGACAGGTCGAGCCCCAGGGTCCGGAAGCCCCGGCGGCGCAGCGCCGCCGTATGGCGTCCGGCGCCGCAGGCGAGGTCCAGCACCGCCCGCGGGCGCGGCCCGGTCAGATGCCGCTCGACGAAATCCACGTGCTCCTCGGCCTCCGACGCGTCCCGGTGGGAGTACAGCTCCAGGTACTCCTCGCCGAACCAGTCTTCGTACCAGGGCATGCGGCGATCATATCCTCCGGCGTCCTACAATCTCGCCCCATGGCACCCCCATTCCCAGCCCCCACCTCCGCCCTCACCATTCCCGGCTTCACCCTCGGCCACGGCACGGACCGCCAGGCCCTCACCGGCGCCACCGTGATCCTCTGTCCCGAGGGCGCGCTCGCGGCGGCGGAGGTGCGGGGATCGGCCACGGGCACGCGGCAGTTCGACTCCCTGGTCTCCGCCCAGCACGTGTCGAGCAAGGCCCACGCGGTGGTGCTCGCGGGCGGCAGCGGCGCCGGGCTCTCGGCCGCCGATCCGGTGGTCGAGTGGCTCGCCCGCCATGGATACGGATTCCAGACCGGCATTGTTCCCGTGCCGATCGTCCCCACGGCCATCCTCTTCGACCTCTCGCTGGGCAAGCCGGTCGGACCCTCCCGGGAGGTGGTCGAGGCGGCGATCGTGGCGGCGGCCCAGGGGCCAATCGAGATGGGGAGCGTCGGCGCGGGCACCGGGGCCACGGTGGGCAAGGCGAACCAGGGGCCGATCAACGGGATGAAGGGGGGCTTCGGCTTCGCCAGCCTCACGGCGCCCGGGGGGCCCACGGTGGCCGCCGCCGTGGCGGTGAACGCCTTCGGCGACGTCCGCCGGCTCGACGGCACCCTCCTCGCCGGCTGCCGCACCGCCCCGGACTCGCAGGAGCTCGCCCACGCCGAGAATATCCTGGCCAACCTGCCTGCCGACGTCGCCAGCCCATGGGACGGCAACACCACCCTGGCCGTGGTGATGACCGATGCCGTCCTCACCAAGGCCAACGCCCTCAAGGTCTGTAACATGGCCTTCGGGGGCTTCTATCGCGCGCTCTCCCCCGCCCTCTCCCTCTACGACGGCGACCTCGTGGTGGTCCTCTCCTCGGGAGAGCGCAAGGCCCACGTCAACCAGATCGGGGTGCTCGCGGAGCGGGCGGTGGCGGAGGCGATCCTCGCCGGCGTGGAGGCGGCGGATGGGTTCGGGATTTTGCCGGCGGCGCGGGATCTAGTAAAAAAGAGGCTATCCGACCGATCTGACCGATCCGACGGATCAGACCGATAACGCCTCTCCCGGACGATGGGAGGGCGATAGGCATGGTGAGGTTTCGGCGGCCCTACCGCCGCCGCTCCCGGAACGTTCCCCGCGGCCGGTCCCGCGGCGGCCTGCGATCCCGCTCCTCCCGTCCCCGCTCCCGCGGCCTCCCGCCCCCCTCCGGCGTCGCCACCCGGATCTGCACCGGCCGGCCGCGGATGGTGGCGCGGGCCATCCGCTCGAGTACCTGTTCGAGGTACTGCGCCGGGATCTCCACGAAGGTGAAGCGGTCGTAGATGTCGATCGAGCCGATCGCCTTGCCGGGCACTCCGGCCTCGTTGGCGATGGCGCCCACGATGTCCCCGGGACGCACGCCGGCCCAACTGCCGGCGGCGGCTTGTCCCCGCGGGCGAGGCGGGCGGCGCCGGCGGCGATCTCGGCGAGGTCCAGCCCCTCCTCGACCAGCTCCTCGACCAGCGAGAGATAGAGGTCGAGGTCCCCCTCCGCCACGGAGCGCCGGATGCTGTCCTTGAACATGGCGATCCGCCGCGCCGCCACGTCGGCCTGGGTGGGCATCTTCATCGGCGTGATCCGTTGGCCGGTGAAGCGCTCGATGTCCTGCATCATCCGCCGCTCGCGCGGGGAGACGAAGAGCACGGCCACCCCGGAGCGGCCGGCCCGGCCGGTGCGGCCGACGCGGTGGACGTAGGCCTCGACGTCGTTGGGGATGTCGTAGTTGACGACGTGGCTGATCCGTTCGACGTCCAGCCCGCGGGCGGCGACGTCGGTCGCCACCACGATCTCCACCTGTCCTCCCTTGAGGCGGCGGATCACGCTCTCGCGCTGCACCTGGTTCATGTCGCCGTGCATCGCCTCGGCGGCGTAGCCGCGCCCCTCCAGCCGCTCGGTGAGCTCGGCCGCGCCGTTCTTGGTGCGGGTGAAGATCAGCACCGCGTCGGTCGTCTCGGTCTCCAGGATACGGGCGAGGGCGTCCAGCTTCTGCTGGGGGGTGACGGTCAGATAGCGCTGCTCGATGGTGGGGACGGTGAGCGTCTTGTGCTCGATCTCGATCGCGACGGGGTCCTTCAGGTGGCGCTCGGCGATGCGCCGGATCTCGCGGGGGAGGGTGGCCGAGAAGAGGGCCGTCTGCCGCCCCTCGGGCGCCTGGGAGAGGATCCACTCCACGTCCTCGATGAAGCCCATGCGGAGCATCTCGTCCGCCTCGTCGAGGATGACCAGGCGGACGGCGTCGAGGCGGAGGGAGCCCCGCCGCAGGTGGTCCATGATCCGCCCCGGGGTGCCCACGACCACGTGGACGCCGCGGTCGAGCCGCTTGAGCTGAAGCTGGATCGGCTGGCCGCCATAGACCGGCAGCACGCTCACGCGCCCCCGGTACTTGGAATAGGTATGGATCGCCTCCGCCACCTGGATCGCCAGCTCCCGGGTGGGCGCGAGCACCAGCGCCTGGACCTCGGCCGCGGCCAGATCGATCTTCTCGAGGATCGGGATGGCGAAGGCCGCCGTCTTGCCCGTCCCCGTCTGCGCCTGGCCGATCAGGTCGCGCCCGGCGAGCATCGGCGGGATCGTCTTCTCCTGGATGGGCGTCGGCGCCTCGTAGCCGATCTCGATGAGCGTCCTCAGGATGGGCTCCGAAATCCCCAGGCTCTCGAACGTCGCCGCGCCAGCCTCTTCTACATCGTCTGCCATGGCCTCCCTCCCGTGCGGGACTCTATCCTGTTTAGCAAAAACCCCGCCGGTTCGTGCTCCGGCACGCCTGCCGGTGATATGTTCCGCCGTCACGACAATCTGTCAGCGGGGAAGGCTCGCGAGAGCCCTCTCGGAGCGGGCGTGTTACGATGGTCCGCGACAGGAGACGGCGCCATGGCACTCCACGATCTTCCCGCCAAGAAGCTGACCTACGAGGACTACCTCCTCATTCCGGAGGACGGGAAGCGCCATGAGATCATCGACGGAGAGCACTACGTGAGCGCCGCGCCGTTCATCCGGCATCAACGGGTGGTCCGCCGTCCTGACGGTCGCCTTGGAAATTACGTCGAGGACCACCCCGTGGGAGAGATTCTCACCGCCCCTACGGACGTCGTCCTCTCTCCTAACGATGTCGTTGAGCCTGACCTCCTCTTCATCTCCAACGAGAGGTCCTCGATCGTCGAGGAGAAGAACATCCAGGGAGCCCCGGATCTGGTCATTGAGATCCACTCGGGTTCCTCCCGCCGCATCGATCGGGGCGCCAAGAAGCGAGCCTACGAGCTTTGGGGGGTGCTTGAGTACTGGATGCTCGATCCGGAGCGGAAGGAGGCGGAAATCTGGGAGCGCTCCGCCAAAGGGCTCCTGCGCCAGCGGGCTCTCCTCTCCAAGGATGACGTGCTGACGACGCCGCTGCTCCCCGGCCTCGAGATCCCTCTGGCGGAGATCTTCCGGGACTAGCCGGTCCCCCCGTGTTAGGCTTCCGGCATGGCCTGGATCCTCGCGACGACCCTCGACGACCGGCACGCCAACCTCCACACCTCCCAGATCGCCGCCATCCTCGACCGCGTTCCGGGGCGGCCGCAGGACGGCAGCGTGGTCATCCTCGCCGGCAGCGGTGAGAGCCTGGAGTGCAGGGAGAGCGCCGCCGAGCTCCTCCGCTCCATCGAGAACGAGGAGCGCCCCGGCGACACCTCCGCCCAGCCCACACAGGCCTGGTGAGGAGGCGGGGCGCCCCGTCCGCGTCATTGCCCTGGGCCGGTGGGGAAACGGGCGAACAGCACGGTGTGGTAGGCGACCCGCGCCGAGCCTCGGGTGGCGGGCGTGTATCGCCACTCCGACAGCGCCCGCACGAAAGCCTGAGCGAAGTCCTGGTCGTCCGTCTTGACGACCACGGGATCGAGGACGGCTCCCGCGTCGCTGATCGTCACCCGGACGCACGCGTAGCCGCTCCGGGGGCCGTTCTCCGGGGGCTTGGGCTGCTCGCCGCTGATGCGCCGGGGAGGTGCGATGTCGGGGTTGTTGGGCAATGAATAGGATCGGCATGTCGCGGCCATGTCATCCCCGGCCGGAGAGGCCTGGCTGGCGGGCTTGCCCGGGGCTCCGGCGCAGCCGGCGAGACACAGCGCGAGCACCACGATCAGGGTGTGACGTCCCTCGTTGAGCATTTCGGTCTCCTCTTGCGGTTTACGGACCTACAAGACTGTAGTGCTGCACGGCCCGTCCATGGTAGCCCAGAGAGGCCCGGCTCGCAGCCGGCCTCAGTCCGGACGGCGGCCTCGGAGACGTGGCCGGCATCGTCTCCAGCGACGACCGGGAATGCACCTACAGCCGCCTCTGCCAGACCACCTGGTAGGAAAGGCCGAGCTCCGGGCGGGCGGTGGCGGAGATCCGCCTCGCGAGACCGATGGGCACCGCCGGAGTCTGTGCCACGCGGAATCCGGCGTGCGCCGTCCGCCCCGAATCTGGGGTATCCGCCTTCCGGGGCGGACGGGACCCGCCGAAGTCTGCGTCTCGCGGAGTCCGGCGGGTACCGTCCGCTCCGAATCTGGGGCGTCCGGCTTTCGGCGTGGACGGTCCGCGTCGCGGGGCGAACCGTCCGCCCCGGATCGGTAGCGTCTCAGCTTGCGTCTCAGACGGTCCCTTCCGAGGCGCTCTGAGACGCTACGGAGGACAGGGCTCGGTACGCCGGTGTATACTTTGTAGAGTCGGAGGCTGCTATGAGAACACGCGTCCAACGATGGGGAAACAGCTTGGCGGTGAGAATCCCGAGGCCGTTCGCGGCGGAGGCGGGTCTGGAGCAGCAGTCCGAGGTCGACGTCGCCGTCGTCGACGGCGCGCTGGTCATCACTCCCAGCCCCGCTCCGGCTCTGGACGAGCTCCTCGCCAGGGTCACCGACGAGAACCTCCACGGCGAGATCGACTTCGGCTCTCCCGTGGGACGCGAGGTCTGGTAGAGACCGATGACCTACGTCCCGGATCGCGGTGACGTCGTCCGAGTCTCCTTCAACCCGCAGGCCGGCCATGAACAGGCCGGCTGGCGCCCGGCTCTCGTCCTCTCCCCGAAGACCTACAACGCGAAAGTGGGCCTGGCCCTGTTGTGCCCGGTCACGAGCCAGGTCAAGGGGTATCCCTTCGAGGTGCAGATCCCGGAGGGATATCCTGTCGCGGGCGTGATCCTGTCGGACCAGGTGAAGAGCCTCGACTGGCGTGCCAGGAAGGCCGAGCTCTGGTGCAAGCTCCCTCCGGCTACGTGCCAGGAGGTCCTGCAGAGGCTCCAGACGCTCTTGGAGTGAATCCGCTAAACCCTGAGAGGCCCGTTGCGTACTACAGGCGGGGAGGCGGTTACTTCCAAGCTCCCCTCCCCTCTATAAGGACACACCATGACACCCATTCTCGAATTGCGGAACGTCCGCAAGGCCTACGGCAGCTTCGTGGCGGTGGACAACGTCTCGATGGCCGTGCCGGCGGGCAGCATCTTTGGGTTGCTGGGGCCGAACGGCGCCGGCAAGACGTCCTCGATCCGCATGATCATGAACATCACCGCTCCGGACTCCGGAGAGGTGACGGTGTTCGGCCACCCCCGCACCTCCGAGGACCTGCGGCGGATCGGCTATCTGCCCGAGGAGCGCGGGCTCTACCGGAAGATGACCGTAATGGACCAGCTCGTCTTCCTGGGCGAGATCCGCGGCCTCCGCGGGCCCAAGCTGGTGGCCGACATCCAGCAGTGGCTCGAGCGCGTCGACCTGGCGAAATGGGCCAAGTCCAAGATCGAGGAGCTGTCCAAGGGCATGCAGCAGAAGGTGCAGCTCATCGGCACGGTGCTCCACCAGCCCGACCTCCTCATCCTCGACGAGCCGTTCTCCGGTCTCGATCCGCTCAACCAGGAGCTGTTCCGCGACCTCCTGCTCGGCTACCGGTCCCAGGGCAAGAGCGTGGTCCTCTCCACCCACGGCATGGAGCTGGCCGAGCGGATGTGCGACCACATCTGCCTGATCTCCCACGGCCGCGCCGTGCTCGACGGCGAGCTCAAGGCGATCAAGCGCCAGGTGGGTGGGAACAATTACCGGCTGGTGGCCGACGGGGATCTCGAGCGCCTGAAGACGCTGCCCGAGGTGGAGCAGGCGACGGTCCAGGACGGCGTCGTGAAGCTGATGCTGCGGCCCGAGGCCCAGGTGGGCGAGGCGCTGCGGCGGATGGTCGAGTTCCTCAACGTCCACGAGCTCCGCTCCGAGGAGCCGGAGCTGGAGCAGATCTTCCTCAAGGCGGTGCGCGATTCGGCTTAACAACGTCGTCGTGGTGGCGAAGCGCGAGTACCTGCAACGGGCCAAGACCAAGGCCTTCTGGATCACCACCCTGATCCTCCCCCTGTTCGTGGTCGCGATCTCGATCGTACCCACGCTGCTGATCGCGAAAAGCAAGTCCACCCAGCGGATCGTGGTGGTGGACGAGACCGGCAAGCTCGGTCCCGACCTGGTGAAGAGGCTGAATTCCCAGGAGACCAAGACGCCGAAGAAGGAGGAGCCGAGCCTGCGGCGCCGGGGAGGAGAGGAGGGGATGATCACCTTCGAGGCCACCGCCGAGCCGCCGGCCGCCGACCGCAAGGCGCAGCAGGCGGATCTCAACCGGCGGGTGATGGGCAAGGAGATCGACGCCTGGGTCTGGATCGGCCCCGGGGCCTTCGCGGACAAGCCGATCGAGTATCACGCCCGCAACGTCTCGAACGTCCTCACCCAGGGTGCCCTGCGGGAGGAGATCTCCTCGGCGGTGCGGCTGGTGCGCTTCCGCGAGGCCGGGATCGATCCGGCGCGGGTGGACGAGCTGAGCCGGTCGGTGCAGCTCGAGCCGCAACGGGTTTCGGCCACCGGCAGCCGCGCCGAGGGGAGCCTGGGGGCCGCCGCGCTCGCCATGGTGCTGTTCTTCATCCTCTACATCGCCATCATCATGTGGGGGCAGCAGGTGATGCAGGGGGTGCTGGAGGAGAAGGGGTCGCGGGTGATCGAGGTGGTGATCTCCTCGGTGACCCCGTTCGAGCTGATGATGGGCAAGCTCATCGGCATCTGTCTGCTGGGGCTGACGCAGCTCGGCATCTGGCTCGGCACCATGCTGGTGGTGACCGCGCCCGGGATCGTCGCCACCATGGCGTTCCTGCCGCCGGGGGTCTCCCTCCCCACCCTGTCGGCCATGACGTTGATCAACTTCGTGCTGCTCTTCATCCTCGGCTTCCTGGCCTACGCCACGCTCTACGCCGGGATCGGCGCCTCGTTCAACAACCTCCAGGAGGCCCAGCAGGCGGCGAGCCTGGCGATGATCTTCGTGATCATCCCCGTGATGGTGATGTACCCCGTGATCAACGACCCCAACTCGCGGATGGCCACGATTCTCTCGCTGATCCCGATGTTCACCCCGCTGCTGATGCCGCTGCGCATCGCGATCGAGATGCCCCCGGCCTGGCAGATCGCGCTGGCCTACGTGCTGACGATCGGCTTCGTGATCGGCATGATCTGGATCTGCGCCCGGATCTACCGCGTCGGCATCCTGATGTACGGGAAGAAGCCGACGTTCGCGGAGATCTGGAAGTGGACGCGGTACGCATAGGCCCCGCCTGACGGCGTAGGGGCGGCCACACAGGGCCGCCCCTACACGGGTTTGGCTTCGCCGTTCTGCTCCTGCAACAGTGCCTTGAGCTGGGCCGGGTCGACCGGCTTGGTCAGGTGGAGGTCGAAGCCGGCCTCCTTGGAGCGGCGGCGGTCCTCGTCGCGGCCGTAGCCGGTGACGGCGATCAGCTTGGCGGAGCGGGTCTCGGGGTCCTTGCGCAGGGCCGTCGCCACCTCGTAGCCGGTCATGCCGGGGAGCCCGAGGTCGCAGAGCACCACCTCGGGGTGGAGCTCGCGGGCGGCCTGGACGCCGTCCACGCCGGATGCGGCCAGCTCGACCTCGTGGCCGGAGAGCTCCAGGAAGTCGCGCATGGTGGCGGCGGCGTCCGGGTTGTCCTCGATGACCAGGATCCTTCGCGCCGCGGGGTGCGGGGCGATCTCCGGGTGGATCTCCTCGGGCGCGGCGTCCTGGGCCGTTGCGGAAGCGAGCGGGAGGAGGATGGAGATCTCGGCGCCCTTTCCCGTCCCCGCGCTGCTCGCCTTCACCTCGCCGCCGTGCAGGTCGATCAGCCCCTTGGTGACCGCGAGGCCCACGCCGAGCCCCCCCTGGGAGCGGTCGAGGCTGTGGTCCCCCTGGGTGAAGACCTCGAAGACGTAGGGGAGATCCTCCGGCGGGATGCCGGCGCCGTCGTCGCGCACGCGCACCTCCGCCCGCCGCCCGGCCTTGGCCGCCCGTACGGCGACGTGGCCCCCCCGCGGGGTGAACTTGGCGGCGTTGTCCAGCAGGTTGGAGAGGGCCTGGGAGAGGCGCAGGCGGTCCCCGCGCACGAGCAGGGGCTCCGCCGGCAGGTCGAGGCGGAGGGCGATCCCCGCCTCCCGCAGCGACTCCCGGAAGCCTTCGACGGTCTCGCGCACCAGCTCCGTCAAGTCGAGATCCTCGCATTGCAGCTCGACCTGGCCGCGGGTGACGCGGGAGGCCTCGAGCAGGTCGTCGATCAGTATCGCCTGGTGGAGGACCTGGCGCTCGGCGGCGTCGATGGCCCGCCTCCAGGTCTCGTCCCCCTCCCCCTTCATGCGGAGCACCTGGAGGGCGTTGCTGATCGTGCCCAGCGGATTGCGCAGCTCGTGGGCGAGCATGGCGAGCAGCTCCTCCTTGGCGCGGTCGGCGCGCGCGAGGGCGGCGCGCTGCTGGGAGAGGCGGTAGGTGACCTCCTCCAGCTTGGCCTCGCTGAAGCGGGCGCGCTGGAGCTGGGCCATCATCCAGTCGATCCGCTCGGACACCGGCCGGTCGCCGAGCACCATCTCCGGCGGCTCGTAGTAGGCGTTGGGGCAGATCTGGTCCCCCAGCACGGCGAGCGGATGGGTCTGGAGGGCGTCCTCGATCAGCTCGGGCGAGCAGCTTTCGCGGGAGTAGCGGCAGAGCGCGCAGGTGCGGCTGCCGGCGAGGAAGCGGTTGAGGTGCGCCTCGTATTCGATCAGCCGGTCGGCGCCCGGGGTGCCTTCGAGCACCCAGCCCATGTTCCAGGTGGCGCGCAGGCCCGAGAAGCCGTCGTCGAGCGCCTGCTGCTCGGCCTGGCGGAGGCAGTCCATCATCGCGCCGGGGTCGAAGCGGCCGCCGGGGAGCCAGTTGTCGCGCTGGGTTACGAAGACGAGGGCGCCGCGGTCGCATTCGCCCTGGACGTCCACTTCCGCCTCCACCAGGGCGTGCTCCAGCCGGCGCCCGCTGGTGCCGTGGCCGACGAAGAGGCAGCGCTCGCCGGCGGCGAGCCCCGCCTTGAGATAGGGAACCAGCGCCGCCGTCTGCTCGGCGGCGCTGCGATAGACCAGACAGAGGTGGTCACCCTGACGCAGGCGGGCGATGCGCCTCTCGAGCTCACCATTCACGGAAAATCCTCCAGCCTCTTCATTCAAACGCCTCAACGCCGCGACGCCGCGGCAGCCCACGGCAGGTGCAAGAAGCGTGCGCGGGGTTGCGAAGAGAAAGGAAGGGCTTCAGGAGACGAAAGAACGGCGGCACGGGACGGGCGGCCGCGGAGGGCCGCCCGGCCTCAGGTCGGCTCTTCGTCCGGCTCGGGCTCGCTCGCAGCGGCGGGTGAGATCATGCCGTGGAGATAGCGAACCAGCTTGTGGAACCCCTCGAGCATCTCGCTCAGGGCCTGTTCCTCCAGCGCCGGAAGCTGGCGCTTGAGGCCGAGGACCCGGTAGACGCTGCCGCCGGAATCACCACCTCCGCCCTCCTGGCCGGAGCCCGCCGGATAGCCCTGCCAGGGGTCCCGGCTGCCCGGCGTACGGCGGATCGCCTCCGGCCGCTCGTTGACGATCTGGAGCGCGTTATGGAGGTCATTGAGGTCGCACTCGAGGGCGACCAGGATCTTTTCCAGCGTGTCGAGCGATGGCTTCTGCTTACCGGTCTCATAGGCCGAGAGCATGGCCTTGGTGATTCCGGCGGCGTCAGCGACCTGGTACTGCCTCTTACCCTGACGGTCGCGTAGCCAGCGTAAGGCTCTTCCCAGTCCGTTGAAGATTGACATGGGCGGAAATGTACCTTCTCGCGAGCTTCGTGGCAAGCACAAACTTATGTGGATCAATGACTTGGGCGTAAAAAGAGATTCCCTGCCGGCATACCGTTGTTCCGACTTGTCGCGCTCTGGGGCCGCCCCGGGATGCTTGTTCCAGCCAAATATGCTCTATACTCACTCCACTGTGGCTCGTTGAGGTTCTCCCTTTACGTGCGCGAAATAACCGTATATCCAGATGGAGGGACCTGGAAAGCATGCCGGAAAATCACCCTGATCCTCAGCTTCTGGAGCGTTTCATGCGGAACGAGGCCTCCGGGGAGGAGCGGCGCCGGATCGTGCGCCACCTCCTGGCTGGCTGCGCGCGGTGCGGCGCGATCACCCGGCGGCTCTGGGAGCTCGGCGAGCCCGGGCCGGAGGTCGCCGTGGAGGAGCACCCGCCGCCGGAGGAGGCCGCCCTTCTCGACGCCCATCGGGCGTTCCTCGCCGAGGGGAAGGGAGCCGAGGCGGCGGCCGTGCTGCTCGATCTCGGGGTCCTGTACGCACGGGAGGGCCGCCTGTCCGAGATCCTGCCGCTGACCGAGGACATGCGCCCCATCTTCCGGACGCGGGATCTCCGCAAGGGGGTCGCGGCGGCGTTGGTGTGCTTCCGCTCGCTGGTCGAATCGGGGCAGGCCGACGAGGGGCTGCTCGTGGAGATGGCGCGGTTCGTGAGGCCCCGGCCGTAGGGAACAACCGCCCCGCCCCCACTGTTATGCTCCACTTGGTGAGCGAAGCGGCGTTTTCCTCTTCTTCCATCCTCTCCCAGGCAACCGCGCAGGCGCTGGAATTCCCCAGCCTCCTGGCGGTGGTCGCGCGCTTCGCGGCGAGCGATCTGGGACGGGAGCGCGTCCTCGAGCTGCGGCCGTTCGAGGAGGAGGGACCGCTGCGGGCGCGGCGGACCCTGTTCGAGGAGGCCTCGCGCCTGGTCGGCGAGCGGGCCCTGGTGCCCGACTTCGACGTCCCGCTGGGCGATCTCCTCGCCCGCATCAACACCGGCCGGCCTCCTGTCGAAGGGGGCGACCTGGTGCGGCTGGCGGACCTCGGCAAGGCGACCCGGACGGCGGCGGCGCGCATCCGCGAGGCGGTCCCCCCCTGCCCGGCGCTCGACGCGCTGGCCCGTGGGTTGCCGGACGTCGATCCCCTGCTCAGGAAGATCGAGCGCACCCTCGACCGCCGCGGCGAGGTGCGCGAGGACGCCAGCCCCCGCCTCGCCGCCCTGCGCCGCCAGATCCGCACCGTGCGCGAGCAGATCTACCGGGACCTCGGCGACTTCGTCTCCGGCCACAAGGACGAGCTGTCGGAGGAGACCATCCCCATGCGCGGCGGCCGGCTGGTGGTGATGCTCCAGTCCGGCGCCCGCGGCCGCAGCGGCGGCCTGGTCCACGGCCGCTCGGCCACCGGCCGCAGCTTCTACTTCGAGCCGCTCCAGGTGGTGGAGCCCA
>QHVW01000271.1 GCA_003223675.1 Acidobacteriota bacterium | reverse complement strand
CGCGACTTCTTCCTCGCCGGCAGCCCCTACGCCGACGCCTTCGATCGCATCGCGCTGGAGACCTCCTTCGAGGTGGGGGGCGTGCGCTACCTGGCCGTCCACGGCGACGGCCTCAACGACCAGGACTGGAAGTACCGCTTCTGGCGCCGGCTCTCGAAGAGCGCCCCGGTCCGCCTGGCCGTCCGCGCCACCCCCAGGGCGCTCGCCAACCAGATGGTCCATTCGACGGAGCGGCGGCTCTCGCGGACCAACTTCAAGCACCGCGCGGCCCTCCCCGAGGCGGCCATCCGCGCCTACGCCGAGCGGCGGCTGGCCGAGGGTTACGACGTGCTGCTGTTGGGACACTTCCATGAGCCGCGGGTGTGGAAGGTGGAGGGAGGAGAGGTGCGGCTGCTCGACGCCTGGTTCAGGAGCCGGGAGGTGGAGTGGCTGCGCTAAGATCCCCAGTCCCATGTCTCTGCGCGTCACCATGCTCGGCAGCGGCACCTCCACCGGCATCCCGGTGATCGGCTGCCCATGCCGGGTCTGCAACTCGGAAAATCCCAAGAACAAGCGCTGGCGGCCGGGGCTGAAGCTGGAGATGGACGGCGGGGTGGTGCTCGTCGACACCCCGACCGACCTGCGGGCCCAGGCGCTCCGGTTCGGCCTGCCGCGGGTCGACGCCATCGTCTTCACCCACTCCCACGCCGACCACATCTTCGGGCTCGACGACGTGCGCATCTTCAACTTCCGCCAGCGGTCGTCGATCCCCTGCTACGGCTCGGCCGAGACCCTGCGGGCCATCCGCCGGGCCTTCGCCTATGTCTTCGAGCCGGGGCAGGAGGGGGGCGGCAAGCCGCGGCTCGACCTGATCGAGGTGCGCGAGCCGTTCGAGGTGCTGGGGCGGCGGCTCACCCCGATTCCGGTCTGGCATGGCGAGATGGAGGTCTTCGGCTACCGGATCGGCGATTTCGCCTACGTGACCGACTGCAACCAGATCCCCGAGAGCAGCTTCCGTCTGCTCGCGGGGGTGGAGATCCTGGTGCTCGACGCCCTGCGCCACCGCCCCCACTCGACTCATTTCTCCGTCGAGGAGGCACTAGAGATCGCGGAGCGGATCGGTCCGCGCCGCACGATCCTCACCCATATGGCCCACGAGGTGGATCACGACGATCCTCTCCCTCCGGGCGTGGAGTTCGGTTATGACGGACTCACTTTCGAGATCATTGATACCCACTGACCCCGTCGCCGTGCCGAGCGGCCGGCGGACGCGGGGGCGCTTGCGTGTGCCCTCGTCGAAGAGCCTCACCCACCGCTACCTCAACCTGGCGCTCCTCTCGGGCGCGCCGGTGGTGATCGAGCGCCCGCTCTTCGCCGAGGACACCCGTCTCTTCCTCGCCGCCCTCGGCCGCTGCGGCTTCCAGGTGGCGGAGGAGGGGGACGACGTCCGCCTGACCCCGGCGGAGCGGCCGGAAGGCGAGGTCGAGATCTTCTGCGGCAACGCCGGCACCATGCTCCGCTTCCTGGTGGCCACCCTCACGGTGATCCCCGGCCTCTGGCGGCTCGACGGCATCCCCCGGCTGCGCGAGCGGCCGGTGGGGCCGCTGGTGGAGGCGCTCCGCCGGCTGGGGGCCCGCATTGAATACGCCGCCGCCGAGGGGTATGTCCCCTTGGCGGTCGAGGGGGGTACCCTGCGCGGCGGCACCACCACGCTCGACGCCGGAGAGTCGAGCCAGTACCTCTCGGCTCTCCTGATGGCGGCGCTGCGCGCGCCGGGGGAGGTGGTGGTGGAGGTCCCCACGCTCACCTCCCGTCCCTACGTGGACGTGACGATCGCCGCCGCCTCCGCCTTCGACGGCCACATCGAGCGGTCCGGCCCCCGCGCCTACCGCGTCCGCCCCTCGGCTCTGCGCGGTGGGAGGGCCCGGGTGGAGGGGGACTACTCGGCCGCCTGCTATCCGGCCGCGGCGGCGGCGCTCACCGGCGGCGAGGTGATCCTCGACGGCCTCTCGCCCGACTCCCGGCAGGGGGACCGCGAATTCATCGACCTCCTGGTGGAGATGGGGGCCGAGGTCTCCTGGAAGGGAGGTGACCTCCGCGTGCGCGGCACCGGCGCGCTCCGCGGGATCAAGGCCGACCTCTCCGGCATGCCCGACCAGGTGCCCACCCTCGCCGCCCTGGCGCCGTTCGCGTCCGGGGAGACGCTGATCCACAACGTGGCCCACCTGCGCATCAAGGAGAGCGACCGCCTGGAGGCCATGGCCACCGAGCTCAAGAAGCTGGGCGCCGACGCCCGCGAGGGGCGCGACAGCCTCTGGCTCCCGGGCCTCTGGGCCGGATCGGAATCAAACGCCGAGCTCCCCACGGACATCGTCCACGTCGATCCCCACGGCGACCACCGCATCGCCATGAGCTGCGCCCTGGTGGGGCTGCGCCGGCCGGGCGTGGTGATCGACCACCCCGAGGTGGTGGCGAAGTCCTATCCGGGATTCTGGCGGGATTTCCTGAAGATCGCCTGAAGTAGCGTTTTTTCGCTACAATGCCGCCCAATGTCCTCCGATCGATGGGCGGTTGGTGTCCTCCATCCGTGTCTCGCCTCGCCGGCGCGGTCGATCGCGCTGGCCGAGGCGCGCCTCACCGACCGCCGCAGGGTGGCGGCGCTGCTGGAGGCTGCCGGGCTGCTCTCGCTGCTCGACCGCGCCGGCTGCCGGCTCGCCGCGGGGTGGGAGACGGCGCGGATTTCGCCGGCGGGGCGGCTCGCCGTGGGCGCGGACGCCGCCGCTCCCGGCCGTTCGTCGCGCCCGGCGCAGGAGATCCTGCTCGATCTGATCCTCCGGCTCTTCGGCGAGGGGGTGGCCGCCGGCCGCGGGGAGGCGCGCCGGGCCGTTCGCGAGCTGGCAGACCTCTGGTCGCAGGCCCCGGCGCCGGTGCCGCCGGACGACGCGGTGGCGGCCATCCTGGCGGTGGCCCCCTTCCTCTGGGAGCGGCCGGACCTCGCCTTCGCCCGGGAGGCGCTGGCGGGCGAGATCGTGGGCGCGGACGGCGGCGCTCGGGCCTGGGTCGCGGGGCCGCGCGCCTTCCGCGCCCGCCTGCTCGACCGGCCCCTGGAGGAGATCCGCGCGCTCCTCGCGGGATCCGGAGCGCGCGCCCTGTGGGAGGGAGAGGAGAGCGAGGACCGCCTGGAGCGGGCGGCGGCGCTGGCGGCCCGCGGGCGCTCCGCGGCCGCCCTGGCCCTGCTCGGCGATCTCGGCTCGCCTGGCGCCCGCGTGCTCGCCGTGCGCTGCCAGCTCGAGCTGGGACGGCTGGGGGCGGCGCGGGCCGCCCTGCGCGGCTGCGAGGAGATGCCGCTGGCCCCGATCGGGGTGGCCGAGCTGGCGGAGATCGCCTCGCGGGTCTACGCCAATCACGGCAAGCCCGGGCGCGCCGGCTATTGGATCCGCCGGGCGCTCGATGAGACCGGCGGCGACCCGCAAGCCTCCCTGCTCGCCCGGCTCGCCGCGGCGGGAGCGGCCTGGGACCGCGGGGACACCGAGGCTCTGGAGCGCTTCCTGGAGTCCTCCCGGGGCGCGCTGGATGATCCCGGCCTCGCCTGGCGCTGGCACCAGCTCCGGGCTCTCCGGGCGGGCGACGCGGGGGATCTGGATGGCGCGGCGGCCGAGGCGGCGCGGGCGATCCGCGCCGGCCGGCGGCGGCTGACCCGGCGCCAGGCGGCGGGCCTGTGGAACGACCTCGGCTTCGCCCGCGCCCGCCGCGGCGACCTCGCCGGGGCCGAGCGCGCCTTCCTGCACGCCGCGCGACTGGAGGGGGGTTGCGACGGT
>QHVW01000270.1 GCA_003223675.1 Acidobacteriota bacterium | reverse complement strand
TGGGCGGTCCCTTCGGGGTGGGGGGCGAAGCTGGGGCCGGGGATCGATCCGGATGGAGCCACGGGGACGGTCCCGGGTGGTGGGTCGGGGAGCTCGGCCGGGAGTGGCGATCTTGGGCCGGATATGGACCCGAACGGGTGAGCGGCCCGGTGCCGGGGGGCTCCGAGGTTCCGCCGGCACCTGTTTTTTTCTGATGTCACGGAATCGGGGTCTCATGCTACTTTATCTGGTGAGAGAACCTGTACCCACGGACCGGAACCCTTGAGCAACATCCACATCACCCGCGAGCTGCTCCGCGCCGTGGCTCGGGGGAAGCTGTCCGAGCGCGGTTTCGCCCAGATCGAGACCCAGCACCTCGAAAGCCTCTGCCCCGTCTGCCGCCGCGAGATCCAGGCGTGGCGGGCGGAGGGGACTTCCGAGGAGGGCTATGAATATGTCCTCCAGGCGCTCCCTGCTGTCCTCGGCCGGCATGCGTCCGATCTCCTGAGGCCGCTTCCGCGGGCCGGTCCTCGCCGCGCGGCTGATCCAGGAGAGCCGCCGGCGGACTCCCGCCGACCCCGGAGAGGGGTACGATCTCGCCGATCTCGCCCGCGCCGTGGTGCAGCGCTCTCCGGATCATCCGGACACCTTCTCCCTGCTCGCCCTCGCGTCCGCCCAGATGGCGAACGCCTGCCGGGCTGGCGGCGACCTGCGCCGGGCCGACGAGCACTTCCAGTACGTCCGCTTCCTCGTCCGCGACCAAGGCGTCACCGATCCGCTCGCGCTGGCCCAGATCGACCATCTGGAGGGCTCGCTGCGCAAGGACCAGCGCCGGTTCGAGGAGGCCGAGGAGCTCCTGACCCGCTCCGCCATGCTTTTCCGGATCAGCGGTGATGCCGTCGAGACCGCCCGGATCCTCCTCAAGCTTGGGGAACTGTACTTCCACCAGGGTTTTCTCGACTGGGCCATCGAGGTGGTCGAGGCTGCTCTGGAGAGGTTGCCGCCGGATGAGGAGCCGCGGCTGTACCTCAGCGGCCGTCACAACCTGGCCCTCTATCTCGCCGAGGCGGGACGGCACGCGCAGGCGGCCGGGCTGGTGGCGGCGGACGAGGATCTCTATCGGCGGCATCCGGAGCCTTGGACGCAGCTCCGGCTCTCCTGGCTGCGCGGGAAGATCGCCGCCGGGCTGGGGGAGCCGGCCGAGGCCGAGCGGCTCTTCCGGGAGACCCGCGACGGCTTCGTGCGGCAGGGGAACGGGTACGACGCCGCGATGGCGTCCCTCGATCTCGCCCTCCTCTATCTGCGGGAAGGACGGACGGCGGAGGTCCAGCCGCTGGCGGCGGAGATGGTGGCGCTCTTCGAATCGCGAGACGTTCACCGCGAGGCCCTAGCCGCCGTCCGCCTCTTCCAGGAGGCGGCTCAGCGCGAGGAGGTCACGGCGGGGCTGGTGCGCGAGGTGGCGGGGCGGCTGGAGGCGGCCCGGAGTTGGAATCTCCATTCTTGAGCTGCTCGGGCTTGACCTCTACGCACAAAAGCATAAAAATGAGGACATGAGGACCACGATCGATCTCCCCGATGAGCTGTTCCGCCAGGCGAAGGCCCGGGCGGCGCTCGACGGTATGAGGCTGAAGGATCTCATCACCCGCTTTGTGGAACAGGGGCTGAGGCAAGGAGCGCTGTCGCCTGCGGTACCGCTGAGGCGCCGGCGCAGCGAGCTGCCCGTGGCACGCGCGGCGACGGGCCGGACGTTGCCCGACTTGAGCAACGCGGAGATCCACCGCATCCTGGACGAGGAAGGGGCCGCCGGTGGCCGGCCCGATTGACCTCCCCGACGTCAACGTCTGGCTTGCTTTCAGCGTGGCGGACCATCCGCACCACCAGAGGGCCCGCCGCTACTGGTATGAGGAATCGGGCGACGAGCTCGTCTTCTGTAGGGTGACGGCCCTCGGGTTCCTCCGCCTTGCCACCAACGCCACAGTGATGGGCGGACAGCCGCTCACCGTCTCCCAAGCCTGGCAGGCCTATAGCAGCTTTCGCCGGCTGCCTGAGGTGGCTCTGGCTGCCGAGCCCGAGGGCTGTGAAGAGTGTCTGGAGGAATGGATCTTGGAAAACACTCTGACGCCCCGCCAGTGGACCGATGCCTATCTGGCGGCCTTCGCCAAGGCGGGAGGGTTCCGGCTCGTGTCCTTCGATGGAGACTTCACCAGCTTCGACGGCCTCGATCTTCTTCGACTGGAAGCCTAGCGCGCCGATCCTGAGAGGAGGTCCGGCGGGGTGGGGCGGGGGACCACCCTTAGCCGCGAGGTTGATGCGGCCTTGAAGCAGGATAGAATCCCCCCACCATGGCCACCCGACGCAACTTCCTCCCCCTGGCCGGCTTCCTCGTCTGCCTCGTAGGCTTCGTCAGCTACTTCTTCCTCTTCACGCTCTTCCCGGTGACGCGGGACGTGCCTTGTGCGAATTGGCTCCTCTTCGCAGTGGGCCTGGCGCTGGCCGGCGCCGGCGTCTCCCGGGCGTTCCGCCGCCCGGAGGTCTATCGCGGCCGGGTCCTGGGACCGATCCTCGGCGGCCTGAGCCTCGCCGTGGTCGGCTTCTTCCTGTTCATGACGCTCGTGGCCTCGCGGCAGTTGCCCGGCGCGCCGGACGCTCCGAAGGTGGGTGAGAAGGCCCCCGACTTCACCCTGCCGGACAGCCAGGGCCGGCCTGTGGCATTGCACGACCTCGTGGGACCAGGGAAGCCGTGGGTGGTCCTCATCTTCTACCGCGGCTATTGGTGACCGTTCTGTAACTCCGAGTTACGGAGCTTCGAGCAGCAACTCCCCAATCTCCAGGCGCGCGGCGTCCGGCCGGTGGCGATCAGTGCCGATCCGCCGGAGACGACGCGCGAGCATCTCTCCAAAACCGGCTGGACGTACCCCTTCCTGAGCGACGCGGACGCCGCGGTCATCCGCCGCTATGGCCTCCTGCACAAGGGCGCCGGGGTCGACGGCAAGGACATCGCCCGTCCGGCGGAGCTCTTGATCGACCCCAGCGGCACCGTGCGCTGGATCAACCTGACCGGCGACTTCCGGGTCCGCGCCCGGCCCGAGGAGGTGCTCCAGGCCTTCGATAAGCTCTCGCGTGGCGGGATGACGTCTCCGGAGCCAGGATGAGCGCTCCGGAAGCTGGATGACGGCTCAAATTGAATCCCGGCGGCCCGGGTTGCGAAGATGACGGCTCGGGAAGAAAGATGGCGCTTCGGGAAGCAAGATGAGCGTCCGGGAAGCCAGGATGGCGCTTCGGGAAGAAAGATAGGTGCCCGGGAAGCCAGGATGGCGGTCCGGGAAGGAAGATGGAGGCCCGGGAAGCCAAAAAAACGGCGATCCAAGAAAGATAGGGACCCGGGAAGCTAAAAAACGGGCCATCTTGCAAAGATGGCCGCTCGGGAAGCCAAAAAACCGGCCGGGAACGCAAAACGGCCGCCGGGATGGCAAAAAATCGGGCGGGACGGGGAAAACGGACGCGGGGAAGCCGGAATCAGGCGATCGCCTGAAAAAAGCCTTCGGCCATCCATCCAGAGTTATCCATTCGGCTGGTATCCTTCCAGCTTCCAGAGCCACTGCGCTGGCGGAGCAAGGATGACCCGGAAAGTCGCCGGTGTCTGAAACCTCAAGAGGAGCCAGGGACCACAATCTCGAGCCCCGTGCCTGCAAGCCTCTCGAAGTGGGCTCGGTTGAACGTCAGGATCCTCTGCGCACCCCCTTTGCGCGCGCAGGCGGCGATCAATCCGTCATAGCTCGTGGCGCCGGCGATCTGGCGTTGGCTGAGATCTTCGATGAGCTCCCAAGCTTCCTCCCCGTCGAGCCCAACGATGGTCGTCCGCTGCCGCAAGGAACGTTCCAGGATCGTGAGAGCATCCTTGACGCTGAGCCGATGCGGACTGGGCAGTCGAGTCATGACCGAGTAGGCTTCGACCAGCGCCTGCAGAGGGAGGATGACGCCGCCAGGCCCAGCCAAGAGCGCTGCGAGCTCGGCGGCAGCCGGTCCATGGTGCTCATGTGAGGAGAGGAGGCCAGCGACGATGACGCTGGCATCAAGGGCTGTGGCTCCCTCAGCCTTCTCACTCCCCACGCTCGCGGACCTTTCGGAGAACCTGGTCGACCGTCGCCGCGGAGAGAGGCGGTCCTTCTTCGGCGGGCACCGCAATCCAGAGGGGGCCTCGCTGGACAATCCTGACCTCGCGGG
>QHVW01000269.1 GCA_003223675.1 Acidobacteriota bacterium | reverse complement strand
GTTGCGGCCGCGCGGGAGATGGCGGGCCGCGTAGTCCGAGATCGGCAGATGGGCGGCGATCCAGCGCGACTGGTCGATCTGATAGCCCGGCGTCCAGCCGCCGCCGCCGAGGTCGGAGACGAAGACCCGGCTCCCCCGCAGGCGGCCGAGCAGGACGGCGAGGAAGGTGGGCAGCACGAAGAACTGATGGCAGTGGACGACGTCGGCGCCGCGCAGCTCGCCGAGCAGCCCGGGGGCGAACGGCGCCATGCGGTCGCGCGTCCAGCTCTTCAGGATCACCCGCTCGTAGCCGGGCCGCGGCGTCTCGCGGATCTCCCGGGGGCCGAAGCTGACCAGCCTGACCTCCGCCCGCTCCGCCATGGCGCGGGCCAGCTCCTCGGCGAAGCGCTCGCCGCCGCCGAGCGCCGACTCGGGGGAGAACCAGGTGGGAGTCACGTGGACCACCTTCACTTCCAATATACCCAGACCGGCCGGGTGAATCCGGCCGTCAGGATCGCGAGCTGGCCGGCGAGCGCGGCGGCGCTCCCCAGGAGGTTGAAGGTGAGGACGCCCGCCGTGGTGGAGAGCGGCAGCACCGCCACGAGCGCCGCCTGGACGGCGATCAGGCTCCCCACCGCGAGCCCCTGCCAGCGCGTCCACGAGCGGGCGAGGTTCACGCTCACCACGTAGCCGTCGAGCAGGCTGAAGCCCGCTCCGGCCACCACCAGGAGCAGCTCGTGGCGGAGGCCCGCATAGTGCTTTCCCAACAGGAGGAGGAAGAGGCCGGGCGCCAGGGCCGCCGCGGCCGACATGGCCAGTGCCACGGCGGCCAGGGCGGCGCCAAACTGGAGGCAGCGCCGGCGGTAGAGCCGGTCGTCCGCGATGCGCGCCAGGCGCGGCAGGAAGACCACCCCGCTCAAGGTGGAGAAGATCCCCACCAGCAGGCCGAGCCGCCCGAGCGCCCCCACCTCGGCGATGTTCCGCGTCGCGCCGAAGGTGGCCGCCAGCCAGACGGTGAGCGGCGCCTGGACGGCGAAGTAGAGGGCGCTCGGCAGCGTCGGCAGCAGATAGCGGAGGACGCTGCGCCGGTAGGGGCGGAGGTCCTCCGGCGCCTCCGGCCTGCCGGCGGCGGGACGGGCCACGAAGGCCGCCACCGCCGATCCCACGGCCGAGGAGAGCACGCCCAGCCAGGACTTGAGGAGGGCGGAGGCGACCAGGGCCGCGGCGAGCGCCAGCCGGGTCAGCCCGCCCGCCATCTCCGCCCGGTAGGACCGGCCGTAGCGGTCCGTCAGCCGCAGCACCAGCACGCGCAGCGACTGCGAGATCTGGAACCAGACGCAGAGCACGATCCCGGCCGTGGCCAGCAGCGCCTCGCGGAGACCGAACCCCTTGGCCTCCGCCAGGCGCGGGAAGGCCAGCAGGACCCCCGTGACCCCTGCCGCGAAGACGGCGTGGCGCAGCGACAGCACCGCCCGGATGTACGGCCCGGGATCGCTCCCCTCCTTGCGGGACTGGTGGAAGAAGTAGACCAGCGAGGTGGTGCTCCCCAGATCGGTGACGAAATTGAAGAAATTGACCACCGAGAACGCCAGCGTGTAGAGGGCGAAGTCCCGCACCGGCATGAAGTTGACGAACAGCAGCCCGGCCGCGATCCCCGCGAGCTGGGTGAGGGTCTGGGCGGTGAAGTAGGCGGCGAGGATGCGGACCCAGCGGGAGATCCAGCCTGCACCCTCACCGACGGAGGGGGTGAGGGTCCGGGGGATGCTCACCGGAAAGCCTCCAGCACCCGCGGCGCCAGCCACCGCGACCGCTCGCCCGGCCGCTTCGCGGCCAGCTCCGGCCGCATCCATTCGGCGACGGGGATGTAGAACCCGGTCTTCGGCCGCCGCAGGATCTCCGCCGGCAGCTCCGGCGCGGCCCGCCGCACCAGCTCCGCCTTGCCCGCGCTCCGCGCCGGCTCGAACCCGTTCGCGGCCAGCCGCCGGTAGAGCCAGGCGTCCACCAGCGGCACCCGCAGCTCGACCGACCAGGCCATGGAGGCCCAGTCCGAGTCGCGCAGGAGCTGATTGCGCATGTAGCGGGCGCTCTCCAGGAGGTGGACGGCCGTCCAGGCGCCGGCGGCGCGGCCGTTGCCCGCGGCGAGCGCCCGCGCGGCGTCCGCCACCGGATCGTAGCTCCGCAGCCCTTCGGAGGCGGCGTCGCGGCCCATCAGGCCGGGCAGCTCCTCGGGGAGGAACAGCCCGCGGCGGAGGAAGTAGGCGCCGGCGAGCGTGCGGCCGTAGCGCAGGAGGCCGCGGAGCTTCGGGCGTCCCGGAGACAGCAGACTGGCCAGGGACGGCCAGGCCGCCGGCAGCCCCGGCACCCATCCCAGCCTCCGGGCCGTCCGCTCCAGCCGGGGGACGTCCGTGAACGAGGGATAGCTGCCGAAGACCTCGTCCCCGCCCAGCCCGGAGAGCACCACCTTCAGCCCCGCCTCGTGGGCCGCCCGGCTCACCACCCAGGTGTTGAAGCCGTCGAGGCTCGGCTGGTCCATGGCGGCCAGCGCACCCTGCCAGAGATCCGCGCAATCGGCCTTTCCCACCCGTCGTTCGACGTGACGGGTCCCCAGCCGCCGCGCCACCTCCGCGGCGAGCGGCGCCTCGTCTTCGGGTGTCCCTTCCAGCGCGTCGAAGCGGATCGTGAACGTGGTCGGCGGCTCCGGCAGGTGGCGCCGGGCGAGCGCCGCGATCAGGCTCGAATCGAGCCCGGCCGAGAGGAACACGGCTACCGGCACGTCCGAGACCAGATGCGCTCGCACCGAATCCACCACCGCCGCCGCCGGCTCCATGGGCTCGACCTGCGGGACCGCGAACGGCGTGGGCTCGCCGGGAGCGCCGTCCCGGACGAGCAGGAAATGCCCGGCCGGCAGGGCCCGCACCGCCTTGCGGATCGTGAACGGCTCGGGGACCGATCCCCAGAGGAGGAAGCCGGCCACCCCGGCGGGATCGGTCTCGCGCGAGATGGCGCCCCCCCGCTCCAGCGCCTTCACCTGCGAGGCGAAGCGGAGGCTCCCGCCCGCGGCCGAGACGTAGAGCGGCTTGATGCCGAGCGGATCGCGGGCCAGGAGCAGCGTCCTCTCCCGCTCGTCCCAGATCGCCAGGCCGAACATCCCGCGCAGGCGGGAGAGCATGGCCGGCCCCTCGCGGGCGTAGAGGGTGAGCACCACCTCGGTGTCGCTGCGGGACCGGAAGGAGACCCCCTGGGCCTCCAGCTCCCGGCGCAGCTCCAGGAAGTTGTAGATCTCGCCGTTCATCACCAGCCGGAAGCGGCCGTCCGCCGAGGTCATGGGCTGGGCTCCGGCCTCCGAGAGATCGAGGATCGCCAGCCGCCGGCTCGCCAGGCCCACCCGGCCGTCGTCCGCGATCCAGGCCCCACAGCCGTCCGGCCCGCGGGCGGTCATGGCGTCGCGGGTGCGCAGGAGCTCGTCTCGATCGACCGGAGGGGCCGAATCCGCCAGACGGAGGATGCCGTTGATGCCGCACATCAGGAGATCAACCTCTCCAGCAAAGGCCACAGCCGCTCGCGGAACCGCTCGATACCCAGCTCCTTGCGCCAGCGCTCGAAGCCGGCCTCGCCCATCCGCCTGGCCTCGCCGGGGTAGTCGAGCAGGTGGCCGAGGGCGTCCCGCAGCTCCTCGCGGTCGTCCGGGTCGACCAGGAGGCCGGTCGCGCCGTCCACCACGATCTCCTCGGCGGCGCTGCCGCGGGCGGCGAGCACCGGCTTGCCCGCCCGCATC
>QHVW01000268.1 GCA_003223675.1 Acidobacteriota bacterium | reverse complement strand
TGGTCTGCTCGATCGACAAGGCGGAGCAGATCGGGCTGGACTGGTGGCGCCAGGATCCCAATCTCTCCGTGGCCGCCCGGCGGCTGACGGTGGAAAACGAAGTGCTGCGAGAGCAGGTGCGGGCGCTGGAAGAAAGGGTGGCCTCTCTCGCGTTGGAGGCGGAGCGTCCGGCGCCGCGGACCCGAGCCCCGCGATCCCAACGGCAGAAATCAGGGGGTAAATAAACATGCCGGTTGAACGTGCTTCCGGTGGCACCAGTCTCATCGACGTCCTGGACCGGGTCCTCGACAAAGGCATCGTCATCGATGCCTGGGTCCGCGTCTCGCTGGTGGGCATCGACCTGCTGACCGTCGAAGCCCGCGTCGTGGTCGCCTCGATCGACACCTACATCAAGTACTCGGAAGCGGTCTCGAACGTGCCCTCGGTCTCCCGTCCGTCGGCGCTCGAGTCCCGCACGTCCGAGGACCTGCTGGCCGAGAACGCGTCCCTGCGCGCCCAGCTCGCCGCCTCGATAGCGCGCGAGGAGGCGGTGGTGCCCGTCCGGCGATCCCGCCGCGCCTCGGCCAAGGAGTGAAAGGGCCCTAGGTGGTCAGCATGGCGCACCTCGACGTGGTCCCCAGCCCGCGGAGCCCGCGTCCGCGAGCCGGCGGAGGCATTGGAGCCAAGGCCAAGCTCTCGCTCGTCGAGGCCCTGCTCGCCGAGGAGGAGGCGCGGCCGTGCGCGGTGGTGGCCCTGCGCTGGCTGGTGCGGCACGCCGGGGTGGAGCGCGCCGTCTGCGCCGTGGCCGACAGCGAGAGCGGCCGGCTCCTCGGCCTGACCGGGATCGGGGTGTCGATCGCCTCGGTCGACGCCTTCAACCTCGATCTCGGAGACCGCACCCATCCGCTGGTGGTGGCCCTCTCGGGCGGCGAGCCGGTGGTCTTCCACGACTCCGGCCAGCCGCTGCTGCGGGCGGTCGAGACCCCGCTCGGCAATCTCTCGTTCCACGCCGTCCCGCTCGGCAGCTCCAAGGAGGAGATCGGCCCCGGCCTGCTCCTGCTGACCGGGCTGGAGGACGGCACGGTTGCGGACGACATTCTCTGGGCGGCGGAGCTGCTGGGGGTCCGCCTGGCCTCGCTCTGGTACCGCCGCGCCCAGGCGGAGGAGCGGCGCCACAAGCGGGAGCGGAGCTGGCTGTTCTCGATCATCAACGCCGTCACCGACCCCATCCTGCTGACCGACGCCGACGGCCGCATCCTGGTCGCCAACGCGGGGGCCGAGATGCTGCTCACCGCCGGCGAGGACAAGCGCGAGGGGTGGCGGCGGGCGGTGGCCCTCAACAACATGCTCTTCTCGGCCTCGCTGTTCACCAACGCGGCCGCGAGCGGCCCCACCCGCCGCGAGCTGCTGCTGGTCGATCCGTCCGAAGGGCAGGACCTGCTGTTCGAGGTGCTGAGCACGCCGGTGCCGATCCGCCTCGGCGAGACCAGCGTGGTCTCGGTGCTGCGCAACGTCACCGACCTGCGCCGGGCCACCGAGGAGATCGAGGAGAACTACCGCCGCCTGCGGGTGGCCGAGGCCGCGACCCGCGCCGAGCGCGACCGGCTCGACCTGATCCTCAACTCGGTGCTCGACCCCATCCTGGTCACCGACGCCGAGGGGAACATCGCGCGCATGAACCCCCCCGCCGAGCGCATGTTCACCGTGCCGCGCGGCAAGCGCAACGTGGAGGTCGAGCGGCGCGTGCGCACCAACGACGCGGTGTTCACCTCGTTCGTCTCCGGCCTGTTCGTCTCCAGCCTCCACGCCGGCCAGGAGGGGCACTGGCGCCGCACCCTGAGCCTGATCGATCCGCAGACCGGGAAGACCGTCCCGGTGGAGGCGATCTCGGGCAAGGTGGCTTCCAAGCACGGCGAGGAGATGGTGATCGTCACCATCCTCCACGACCTCACCGAGGCGGAGGAGAAGGCCCGCCTCTACGAGCAGGTCACCCGGCACTCGGAGGAGCTGCGCGAGCGGGTCCGCGAGGCCACGGCCGAGCTGGCCGAGCAGAACGAGCTGCTGCGCCGCCAGGCGTTCCAGCTCGAGCAGGCCTCGGCGGCCAAGTCGCAGTTCCTCGCCAACGTCTCCCACGAGCTGCGCACCCCGCTCAACGCCATCATGGGCTATACGCATCTGATGCTGGAGGGGGTCTCAGGTCTCATGACGCCGCCGCAGCACGACAAGCTGGGCCGCATCGACGCCAACGCCCGCCACCTGCTCGCCGTCATCAACGATCTCCTGGACATCGCCCGCATCGAGTCGGGCAAGATGCCGGTGCAGATCGAGCGCGTCCGCCTCCCCGAGCTGATCGACGAGGTGATGACCGAGGTCGAGCCGGTGATCGCCGGCACCCGTCTGGCGGTCGAGCGCGCCCTGTCGCCCGACCTGCCGGAGATCGAGACCGACCGCCAGAAGGTCAAGCAGATCGTGCTCAACCTGCTGTCGAACGCCCTCAAGTTCACCCCCCAGGGGTCGGTCGCCATCCGACTCGACCACGAGAAGGGGGACGACGAGATCGCGATCGCCGTCACCGACACCGGCATCGGCATCGCGGAAGACAACCAGAAGACGATTTTCGAGGCCTTCGAGCAGGCCAACAGCTCCTACGCCCGCCGCCAGGGAGGCACGGGGCTGGGGCTGTCGATCTGCCGCCGCCTCGCCCACATCCTCGACGGTCGCATCACCCTGGTCAGCCGGCTTGGTGAGGGATCCACGTTCACCTTGTATCTTCCTTGCAAGCCGAGGACGGCATGACCTCCGGAGAGACCCAAGCCCCGCTCGTGCTCGTGGTCGACGACGTCGATCACGGCCGCGAGATCTTCGCCGAATACCTGGAGTTTCGCGGCTTCCGCGTCGCCACCGCCGCCGACGGGCTGGAGGCCCTGGAGAAGGCGTTCGAGCTCCGCCCGGACGTCATCCTGATGGATCTCTCGCTGCCCGGCATCGACGGCTGGGAAGCCACCCGGCGCCTGAAGCAGGACGACCGCACCCGGGACATCCCGATCATCGCCCTGACCGCCCACGCGCTCGCCGCCGCGCACGACAAGGCCCGCGAGGTGGGCTGCAACGCCGTCGTGACCAAACCCTGTCTCCCCAAGGACCTCGAGCAGGAGGTCCGCCGCCAGCTCGAAGCCAGGACGAGCTAGGAGCGACGTTCTCATGGCCAAAGCCGACAAGACCGACGTCCGGAAGAGACCGGCCGCCAAGAAGGCCGCTCCGGCCGCGAGGCCCGCGCAGATGGCCACCGCCGCTCCTCCCGCGGGCAAGAAGGCGGTGGCCAAGAAAGCCGCCGCCAAGCCGGCC
>QHVW01000267.1:6201-10266 GCA_003223675.1 Acidobacteriota bacterium | reverse complement strand
AAGGATCGAACTTGTGCACCATCCCTGGAGTGACCAGGGCATTCAGATGGGCGAGCTTGTCGCAGGTAGGCATATCGTTTCCTCCCATGAGCCTTGCTTGTCATCCGTCTGCTCCATGCAGACCGAATTTCGCGCTCCAGCCCGGGAGCAGGTTGAATGCCAGGGATCAGGAAACTTGATCGATCAGCCGTAAGCTGCTGAGGGAAAAGAGATTGCGTCCGGACCGCCGGAATCCGGACGCCCCGCGGGACTGCGAATCCTGACCGATCGGATAGGATCGTCTATCGGATCGGATAGACCTCAGGAGGGCCCGTTCAGGTCCGTTCCTTGAGATCGAAATTCCGGATCAACCGGTGCAGATACGTGGGATTGAGATCGAGCAGCTCCGCGGCCCGGGTGACGTTGCCGCCGGCCTGATCGATCGCGTCGAGGATCAGTTTCTGTTTGAAGGCGTTCACCGTGTCGTGGTACTTGCCGACCGGGCCGCCATCCCCGCCGCCGCGCTCGGCCGGAGCGGACTCGAGCACCGTCTCCGGCAGGTCCTCGGGACGGATCAGCTCCCCCTCGCCGAGCACCACCGCCCGCTCGATCGCGTTGGCGAGCTCGCGGACGTTGCCCGGCCAGGCGTAGCGGAGAAGGCAGGCGCGGGCCTCCGGGGTGAAGCCCAGGACGCGGCGGCCGATCTTGCGGCCGAACAGGGTCGCGAAATGGCTGGCGAGGAGGGGGACGTCCTCCCGCCGCTCGCGCAGCGCCGGCAGCGTCACCGCGATGACGTTCAGACGATAGAAGAGGTCCTCGCGGAACGTCCCTTCGCGGATCCCTTTTTCCAGATCGCGGTTGGTGGCGGCGATCAACCGGATGTCCGCCTTGATCGGCCGCGTGGCGCCCACCCGCTCGAATTCGCGCTCCTGGAGGACGCGCAGCAGCCGCGCCTGGAGCGCCGGCGGGATCTCGCCGATCTCATCGAGGAAGAGCGTCCCTCCCTGGGCGGCCTCGATGCGTCCGATCTTCCGCTCGACGGCGCCCGTGAACGCCCCGCGCTCATGGCCGAAGAGCTCGCTCTGGAGCAGCGTCTCGGAGAGCGTGGCGCAGTTGACCGCCACGAACGGCTTGCCCGCCCGCGGGCTGCCGCGATGGAGGGCGCGCGCCGCCACCTCCTTGCCGGTGCCGCTCTCGCCGCGCAGCAGCACGGTCGAGTCCGTGGCGGCGACCCGGGCGAGGAGGCGCTGGATCTCGCGCATCCGCGCGCTGTCGCCGACCATGCCGGCGTCCAGGGCCTCCTCGATCCGCTGAGTCTCTTCCTCCAGGGCCTCCAGATGGCGGACGTTGGCGAGCGCCACCACGGCGATGCCGGCCGCGGCGGTCACCAGCTCCAGATGGCGGCCGTCGAAGTGGACGCCCGGCTCACGGGTGTCCAGGTAGAGCACGCCGAGCGTCCCCTCGCGGCCGGTCAGCGGCGCGGCCAGGAGGGACTGAAGGTGGGCCGCCTGCACGCTCGCGACGCCTTCCCAGCCGCCGGTCTGGAGGACGTCGTTCGAGAGCACGGCCGAGCGCTCGGCCACGACCCGCTCGATCAGGGTGCGGGAGATGGGGAACGGCTCGGTCGAGCCCTTGCGGTCCAAGGCCAAGGAGGAGACGAACGCGCCGGTCGGGTCGAGCAGGAGGAGGGCGGCGCGCTCGGCGGGCACGGTCTCCAGGGCCAGCTCGAGCAGCCGGCGGGCGAGCGGCGCCGTGGCGCGGATCTCGTGGAGGGCGCCGGCGATCCGCAGCAGGGCCTGGAGATCGCGGGCGGTCCGCGCGTCCGGGGCCTGCGAGAGCGCCGCCTCGGGCCGGAAGGCGTCCATGGTAAGGTGGACGGTGCTCTCGGAAGTCCAGATCCGCTCGTCCAGCACGACCGGCTCCCGCGCGGGCTCCGGCTCGTCGTCGCGGGTCTGAAAGAGGAACAGCGAGCCGCCGACGGTGATCAGGTCGCCGTGCTCGAGCTCCCGCTCGCGCACCGGCACGCCATTGACGAAGGTGCTATGGCGGCTCTCGAGGTCGCGCAGCACGAGACGGCCGTCCTTCGTCTCGATGGCGCAATGCTGGCGGGAGACGGCGAGGTCGCGCAGGTGGACGGCGTTGCCGTGATCGCGGCCGAGGGTCAGCCCCGGCCCGTCGAGGGCGAAGGTCTGGCCGGCCAGGGGGCCGGAGGCGGCGGTCAGGCGTGGGATCATGGTCGGGCTCTCTCTCGGTCTGGATAGAGTCTATCCGATTGGATAGTGGCTGCCGTGTCCATGTCGCCTGGGGGTAGATCGGTAAGTTATTGAAAATACAGGCAGCTTTCTAGGAAAGAGGGACGTATTGCCGCTGGCATTCTCCGTGAAGTCTCGTGAGGGCACGGACCCTCGATGGGGATCGTACTAACAAGGAGGTAGCTTATGAGTAGAAATGCTGCTGCGCTCCGTACGCTTGGTAAATATGAATCGAGCTCGACGACCGTATCCGCCAAGCCGTCTACCGTGCCTAGAAGCATCAACATTTCTGTAACGGTGAATTGGGACGCGAGTCACACCAGTATCACCGGCCTCACGGTTTCGCCATCTGGCCCTTGGCTCAAGCATGGAGGTACCGTGGCGTGGACGGTGTCCGGTCTCCAACTGAATCAGGTCGTGACGATCGCGGGGACCTCGAAGCGTCCTCTCGATGTAACGGGGACCGAGACGTCAGGCACGCTCAGCCTCAGTAAGGTGGTGGTATACAGTCCCATCCCAGCAGAGGACACGAGCTTGGGTGACGACAAAGATTCGCGCGTGGTTGACTATACGATCACGATCTCTGGTCAATCTTCAGGCACCGCCGGCGGATACCTGGTGATCGACACCAGTGGTCCGCCTCCCATGATGATGCATCACGGCTCGCATGATCCGGAGGGAGGGGATCGGCACGAATCGGAGATCTGACACTCCGCGGCGCCGGGGGTTATCGGGCGGGACCGGCCTCCGGCGCCTTTTCGATCAGGCCGCGGAATTCGGGGTCCTCGCGCAGGAAGGCGTAGGCCGGGAGCTTGAACCAGCGCGGCTGGACCCCCTTCGCCAGAGCGGCTCGAATGTAGCTCAGAGTGGATTGCCGGTCTCCGGCCAGGGCATACACCAGAGCCGCCTGCTGGAGGAGCTCGCCGTCGTTCGGTTTCTGCGCGAGCACCTCCCGGGCGATGGCCTCGGCCTCCGCCAAGTGCCCCAAATGGGCCAGGCACTGGGCCCGGGTCATCTTGTCCCCGAGGGATGGGAGGCCGCTGTGCGGCGTGTTTCTTTCGATGTGTTTCAGCACTTTCCGGTAGTGCTCCTGGGCCTCCTGAGCACGGCCGAGCGCGCCCTCGGCGTCGGCGAGGTTCAGCGTCGCGGCGGGGTGATCGGGGTCCAGGGCGAGTGCCTGCTGGGAGGTGAGGATCGCCTGCTCGTAGCGTCCGAGGAGGATCTGAACCAACCCCAGGTTGGTGAAATAGGACCGGTTGGGAGCCTGACGGATCAGCTCCTGATAGAGATTCTCGGCCCGGCGGAGGTCCCCATAGAGCAGCTCGATCTTCGCCAGATCCTCGCGTGCCCAGAGATTGCGGGGGGAGTCCTTGAGGATCAGATCGAGATGCTTGCGGGCGCCCTCGACATCCCCGGTCTGGGCCTCCAGGTCGGCGAGAGAGTAAAGGTTTTTCCACGAGGGAAGGAGCTCCACAGCGGCACGCAAGTGGGCCAGAGCTTCCTTGGGACGGCCCTGTTGGTCCGCCAGGATCGCCCGGAGCCCGAGCGTCTGGGGATCTCCCGGCAGAAGGCTTTCGAGCTGCCCCAGAGTCCTCTGCGCGGAAAGTGTCTGGCCCGCGGCGATCTCCAACCGGAACCGGGTGAAGAGCGGACGGGGATCGCCGGGAGCCAGAGCCTGGGCCTGCTTGATCAAGTCGGATCCGCGGTCAAGGTAGGAGATCTCCCGCGTGGAGAGGTAGAGGGTGTTGCAGAGCTCCGCCGCCACCAGCCTCGCCGCGAGGAACCGTGGAGAGCGCGCGATGATCGGCTCGAGGAGCGCGAGCTCGGGCTTGGA
>QHVW01000267.1:3943-6158 GCA_003223675.1 Acidobacteriota bacterium | reverse complement strand
TGAGGAAAGCTCGCGAAAGCCTTGCGAACGTGGCCTTGCACAGCCTCCGCCAGAGAATAGAGATCCTGCGTCTCGACCGTGACGTCGAACGTGTCGCTCCAGAGCGCCTGGCCGTTGCTCGTCCGGATGCGGCGAAGCGTGATCCTCCCCAGGGACCCCGCCGATTCCAGGCTTGTGAAGAGAATTTCGTCTGCCGCCACGGCCCGCTCCATTTCGGCCAGCGAAAGGGCCGTCCCCTGCAACTGGAAGGGAGCGACCGGGGTTATTCCTTGGAGGGAGGCCAGGCTGTTGAGGCTTGCGGTCAGCATTCCCGCGGCCGCGAGGCGGAGCCGGTCATCATTCCCGGTCACCTGGGGCGCGAGAATGAGGACGCGGACCGGTTTCACGGCGGCGGGTTTCGTGGGCGCGGATCGCCAGCGCAGGAACAGAAAGCCCACGGCTCCGACCGCCACCAGCAGCGCCGCGATCATGATAAATCGCAGATAGCGGGGCCGCTGGAGCACCGACATCCCCACCGTCGAGCCGGGAGCCCCAGGGTGTGGGGCTACGGGTTGGCTGACGGCGGGCCGTGGGACGTCCACCTCCGTCGGCAGATCGCTGACGCTCGCCACCAGGGTTGGAGCGTCGGACGACACCATAGAGCCTGCGATCGTTTCGAGCTCCCGGACGACCTCGGCTGCGCTTCCTGGCCGGGTCGTGGGCTCCTTGGCGAGCAGACGCGCGACCAGATCGCCGAGACGGGCGGGCAGGCCGGGGCGGACCCCATCCACCCTTGGCGGATGCTCGGAGAGCACCTTCCGCAGGGTCTCCGTCGGGCTCTTCCCGCGGAAGGGCGAGCGTCCGGTAAGCATCTCGTAGAGCAGGATTCCCAGCGAGAAGAGGTCCGAGCGCTCGTCCGCTCCCTCGCCGCTCGCCTGCTCGGGGGACATCGTGTGGAAGGTGCCGAGCAGGGCACCGTGCTGCGTGACCACGGGATCGTCGGGCGCCCGGACACTCATCTGGGCGAGGCCGAAGTCGAGGATCTTGGCGCGTCCCCCGGGGGTGACCATCACGTTCTCGGCCTTGAGGTCGCGGTGGACGATCCCCGCGGCATGGGCGGCGGCGAGCGCCTCGGTGATCTCGCGCGCCAGCCGCACCGCGGTCTCCGGTTCCAGGCGCCCGGACTCGGCCAGGGTGGCGGCCAGCGTCCGGCCCTCGACGTGCTCCAGGACGATGCAGTCGCCCGTGGCGTCCTCAAGCAGGTCGTAGACCTGCACGATGGCCGGATGGCTGAGGCCGGCGACGGCCCGGGCCTCGCGCAGCAGCCGCTGGCGCATGGCGGGATTGAGCCCGTGGTCGTGGCGGATCCGCTTGATCGCCACCCGCCGCCGCAGCCGGGCGTCCCAGGCCAGGAAGACCTCCCCCATCCCCCCGCGGCCGAGGAGGCCCTGGATCTCATAGGCGCCGATTCGCTCCCCACTGCCGGGGGCGGGTCCGGGTCCCGTCAAGAAGACGCCTCCCTCCCTGAAGCTGAACGGAAGTCTTTCCTATTGTACTCGGAAGCCGAGCCGGAGGCTCACGTCCTGCTCCAGGGACGGTGAGGCTCTCTCCTTTTGGATACAGACGTATCCGATCGGAGACCGTGGCGGCCGGCTCCGGAAGGCCATCTCCGCCTCCCAAAAGATTTGGAATCAGGAGCTTACGCGAGAAGGCCGGCGCGCTGTGCGACTGGCACGGGCTGTGATGTCTCCCAAGAGGCATGAAAGGAGACCATGATGACAAAAAACATCAGAAATGGTCAGTCCGCCACAAGCGCCAAGCCGGCGTTGCAATACCTCGACGAGAGCTCTCCCTGCCTGCGTCATGCCGCCGCGCATGGACCGCGGTACCGGGTAATCAATGGCCGTATCGTGATTGATACGATCGGCACGCCGCCTCCTCCGCCGCCGCCTCCCAATATGATGACCAACGGAGAAGGCTCGAGAGATCTCTGGTGTTGATCGTCGGCGCGATCTCTGAGGCAGGTTCCCTCGGCGCCGGGGGCTCAAAAGGCCTCCGGCGCCTTTTTGATGAGGGTAAGGAAGTCGAGGTCGTCGGCCAGCGGGCCAAAGCGCGGAAGGAGGAACCAGTCACGCCGTACCCCTTTTTTGAGCGCTTGATCGACGCTGGATAGCGCGCTGCCTTGATCTCCAACGACAACGTACACCAGCGCCGCGGATTTGAGGAGCTCGGCGTC
>QHVW01000267.1:0-3765 GCA_003223675.1 Acidobacteriota bacterium | reverse complement strand
TTCGAGCGCCTTTTTAAGCTCCTCGATCGCCTCAGCATAGCGCCCCTGAAGGTAGAGGGTGTTCCCGAGATTGGTGAAGTGAGCTCGCTCAGGCTTCGGCCTCGAGGCGAGATCCCGATACCGCCGCTCGGCCTCCTGCAGATCGCCATAAAGGAGCTCGATCTTGGCGAGGCTATCCAAAGCGTATATGTTGCCCGGCGAGCTGTCCAGGATCTGTTGGAGATGCCTATTGGCATCCCGGATTCGGCCGGTCCGCGCCTCCAGATAGGCAAGGTGGTTCAGATCCTGCCAGGCGGGTGCGGTTTCGACCGCTCGCTTCAGATCGCCGATCGCCTCGTCCAAGTGGCCTTTGTGCTCCGCAAAGTCGGCCTGCAACACCAGGACTTGAGGGTCGTCGTGGATAAGCCTCCTGATTTGTTTCAGGTCTTCCGCTGCGGCGCTCGTGTCGTCCTGGGCCATTTCGATCCGGAACCTGGTCACGAAGGGGCGGTGATCGCGCCCCGCCAGATCGAAGGCTCCACGGACAAGCTCCAGGGCCTGATCGAGGTCAGGCTTTTTGTGGGTTGATTGAAAGCGGCTCAACAGGGATTCGGCCGCGAGGAGGCGGGCATCCAGGAACAACGGAGACATGCGGACCACAGCCTGGAGCCTGTCCAGATCATCCCGGGACGGTACTTCACCATCCTCATTAAACTTTTGGCTGATCACAAGGAAGGTAGTGTAGTCCTCGGGGCGCACCTGTAGAGGGTGGCTTCCCGGTCGTAGGTGGTGTCCCTTATAGCCCTGGCGCAGTCTCTGGTCCATCGCTTTGGCGAGATTGAGGAGATCACCGTCCTGGCTTGACACATCGATCGTCTTGTCCCACAAATATCGGCCATCGATGGCCTGGCGGGTCAATGTGATCTCTACTCGACTACCCTCTTCGTTCAGAACGGCCACCAGAAGCTCTTGCGCGGCGGCGGCTTGCGCCTTCTCCCTTAGCGTAGTCGGGGCACCAACAGGCCGGATCTGATAGACCGCCTTCACACCCTCAAACGAGCCCAAGGTTCTAAGAGAGGCGTCTCGGACAGCCGAGGCCGCGAGCCGGAGGCGCTCATCGCGGCCGTTCACGTGGGGCTGAAGCACCAGCACCCGCAGGGGAGCCGTGGCGGCCGGAGCCTCTCTTTGGCCGATGACGGAGAGGACCCCCAGGTAGAGCACGCTGACCAGAATCGCCGTCACCAGGATCGCGGCAGCGATCTTTCGTTTGCCATTCCAGGGATGACCCGGGATCGACAGGTCCGCGGCCGAGCCGGGGGGTTTTGAGCTGGGAACGGGCCGGCTGGCCGCGAGGCGCGGGATGTCCACGATCGTGGGCAGATCGCCGGCGTCGGCCACCTGGGTGGGCGCGGCGGCGGAGGCCAGGTGTGCCGCGATGGCTTCGAGCTCTCGGACGACCTCGGCCGCGCTCTCCGGGCGCTCCGCGGGCTCTTTGGCGAGCAGGCGCTCCACGAGCTCGCCGAGCCGGCCGGGAATGCCGGGGCGGACGGCGTCCACCCGCGGCGGCTCCTCGGAGAGCACCCGGTTGAGGGTCTCCACCGGGTTGGCCCCGCGGAACGGCGAGCGGCCGGTGAGCATCTCGTAGAGCAGGACGCCCAGGGAGAAGAGGTCCGAGCGCGCGTCGACCTCGTCGCCGCTGGCCTGTTCGGGGGACATGGTGTGGAAGGTCCCGAGCAGGACGCCACGCTGGGTGACGAAGGCGTCGTCCGCCGCCCGGAAACACATGTGGGCGAGGCCGAAATCGAGGATCTTGGCGTGCCCCGCGGGGGTGACGATGACGTTCTCGGGCTTGAGGTCGCGGTGGACGATCCCGGCCGCGTGAGCGGCGGCGAGCCCGCCGGCGATCTCGCAGGCCAGGCGCACGGCGGCCGCCGGCTCCAGGGGGCCGGCCTCGGCCAGGAGGGCGGCCAGCGTCCGGCCTTCGACGTACTCCAGGACGATGCAGTCGCCCGCGGCGTCCTCGATCAGGTCGTGGACCTGCACGACGGCCGGGTGGCTCAGGCCGGCGGCGGCCCGGGCCTCCCGCAGCAGGCGCTGGCGCAGGACGGCGTCGAGCCCCTGGTCGTGGCGGATCCGCTTGATCGCCACCCGCCGTTTCAGGCGGTTGTCCCAGGCCAGGAACACCTCGCCCATGCCCCCGCGGCCGAGGGGGCCCTCTATCTCATAGGCGCCGATACGCTCTCCGCTGCCGGGAGCGGCTCCGGGTTCCGTCACGAAGGCGTCCCCCTCTCGGGTCTGAATGGAAGTCCTCTACATTGTACTGTCTTTTTTCATAGAACGGTTTCATGGCTCGCGGGCCTTCATCGTTGAAATCTCTATCCTGTGCCGGAGGGGCTCTACACCGCCACGGAGTATGATCTCGCCATGATGCCCGACGAGATCCCGCGCCCTTCCGTGGCGGTGGGCCGCGCCTGCATCGCCCGCGAGCACCGGGGGCGGCAGGTGCTCTACCTGCTCTGGCGCGGGCTCGCCCTCTACATGGCCCACAACCGGCTGCGCTATCTCTTCGGCTGAGGATGGCCGGCCGCCCCCCCGTCGCCTGGACGCGTGCCACGGGGGTGGCGCTGGTGCTCCTGGGGACGGGTGCGCTCTCGGCGGCCGGGGCCCTCCTGCTCGCCCTGGCCCCCCGCGCGCGGCGGCGGTTCCGGGAACGGCTGTTCCGGGCCACCGCACGCTCGCTGCTCGCGCTGCTGCGGGCCGAGGTGCGGGTGTCGGGCCCGCTGCCGGAGCCGCCGTTCCTGCTGGTGACCAATCATCTGAGCTATGTAGACGTCCTGGTGCTGGCGAGCCGGCTGCCGGTGCGCTTCGTGGCCAAGGCGGAGGTGCTGCGCTGGCCGCTGCTAGGTCCGATCTGCCGCAGATTGGGAACCATTTTCATCGACCGCTCCGACCGGCGGGACATCCCCCGCGTGCTGGCCGAGATCGAGCGGTCGCTCGCCCGCGGCGAAGGGGTGATCCTCTTCCCGGAAGGGACGAGCTCCTCGGGCGAATCGGTCCTGCCGTTCCGTTCGCCGCTCCTGGCGCTGCCGGCCCGGCGCGGCCTGCCGGTCCACGCCGCCGCCCTGGGCTACGATCCGCCGTCCGTCTCCTGGTGGGGAGAGCGCTCGCTGGCCCCTCATCTTCTCGATCTGTTCCGGCTGCAGCGCATCGAGGCCACCGTGGATTTCGCGCCGGAGCCGGTGATCGATGAGGATCGCAAGCGGCTGGCGGAGCGGCTGCGGGAGGCGGTGCGGGCGTTGAGAGGGGAGGGAGGATGCGGAATGGAATGAAGTGAATTCGACCGCCCTGGAGGGGCGGATATTGAATAGCCTGGGGTTTCAACCCCAGGTGGGGGGCGGGTTTGGGTTTTACGGTTATACGGCCGCGGCGCACCGCCTGGGGTTGAAACCCCAGGCTGGGGAGTACCCGCCCCTTCCAGGGCGGTTCCCCCAGCCCTCACCAAAACGTTTTTAATCTCAATCCTGACTGAGCCCTACGGCGTCATCCCGTACGGCTGTAGCGCCGTCGTGGCCTGGCTGATCGCTCCCTGGTAGATGGCGAGGCGGTAGGCGGCCTCGGCGTCCAGGCCGGCCACGCAGGCGCGGGCGCAGGCCTGGAGCTCGGCGTAGGCCTTTTTCAGGATCTTGGCCGCCGCGTCGTCCGGGAGGTCGAACATGGCGGGATCGGAGACCAGGGCCGAGGTCGCCGTCAGCAGATCCTTGCAGGCGGGGGTGACCTGCTCCAGGG
>QHVW01000266.1 GCA_003223675.1 Acidobacteriota bacterium | reverse complement strand
CCGCAGATCTCCCCCTTGGCGTTGACGCCGTCGCAATTGATCGTCCCCCACAGATGCTCGATATCGATCAATCCCTCGCGGGCCATCTGCATGGCGGCCCGCAGGCCCACCTCGGCGCGGTCCTTGGGATCGAGATAATGGGATGGATCGGTGCGGCGCTTCCATTCGAGCCAGAGCTGGCGCGAGTGCTCGGTATTGAGGTCGTCCTCGATCTTGAAGCCCATGGAGCGGGCGAATTCCTGGGCTCCCTTGCCCACCAGCAGATGGTGGTCCGTGGTCTCCATCACCGTCTTGGCGACCAGGGACGGCGTGCGCACCCCTTCGAGACACGCCACGCCGCCGGCCCGCTTCTTGGGCCCGTGCATGCAGCAGGAGTCGAGCTGCACCACCCCCTCGGCGTTCG
>QHVW01000265.1 GCA_003223675.1 Acidobacteriota bacterium | reverse complement strand
GCGGCGGCGCCGGCGCGGATGAGGTCACGGCGGCTCAGCTTGTCGTTCATGAGGCTTCCCTCCTAGTCTGAGATTCCGGGCGTGAGTGTAACCCCATCCTCTGGTATAAACTGCCCTGTCTTGAGCCCACAGCCGTATTCCTCCCGGTCCTTCTCCCTGGTCATCGTCGCGGACGTCGGTACGGAGCCGTTCCACGTCGGGGACGAGGCGATGCTCATGGCGAACGTCGAGGCCCTGCGCCGGCACGATCCCGAGGTCCGCGTGACCGTGATCGGCCGCGAGGCGCAAGGTGGAGCCGGGGGGCCGAGCGCCGCGGCCGTCCTGGCGGGGGCGGATGGGCTGTTCCTTTCCGGTGGGGGCAATCTCTCCTCGTCCTGGCCCGAGCTCCTCCACCAGAGGATCCGGTGGATCGGCAAGGCCCGGCGGCGGGGCCTGCCCGTCGTCACCGGCGGCCAGACGATCGGCCCCGTGCTCAACCCCACAGATCGCTCCGCGCTGGCGGAGGCCCTGGCCGGAGTGGACCTGCTGGGGGTCCGTGATCTCCCCTCGGCGGCGCTGGCGCTGCAAATGGGAGCACCCGCCGACCGTCTCAGCTATCAGCCCGACGACGCGTTCTTCCTCGCCGGGCATCCGCCCGCGGATCGCGGCGGTCCGGACGCGCCGTTCCTGCTCGTCACCCTGGACCCGGCCTTCGCCGCGATGGGCTCCCGCTCAGGGCTGTGCAGCCTGGCCCTTCAACTCGCCGCGATCGCGGCCGAGAGCCGGCTGCGCCTCGCCTTCCTGCCTCACGTCGGGCCTCTGGGCAGCCTGGGCGACGAGGACGGCCTGGCGGGGGCCGCGCTCGCCCGGCTCCTGCGGGCCGAGGGGGTCGAGTGCGAGCTGCTGCCCGTGATGCCGCCCGCGGAGACCGTCTGGGTGACGCAGCGAGCGGCGGCCGTGGTGTCGTCCAGGTATCATCCCCTGGTATTCGCGACGGCCGCCGGAGTCCCCTGCTTAGGGATCTATCGCGACGATTACACCCGGATCAAGCTCCAGGGCGCCCTCGCCCATCTCGGGATGGAGGCCTGGTGCCAGTCGGCCGCGGACGCCGAGAGATTCGGTCTGATCGGGGCCTTCCGCGGTCTCTGGGGCCGGCGGGAGGAGATCGCCGCGGCGATGATCCGGGCGCGGGAGCCGCTCGCAGACCAGGAGGAGCGCCGCTGGCGGCAACTGCTGGCGCGGCTGGGACGGACGCGAGGCGCCGCCGAGCCGCCGCGCCTCCTCGGCTGGCCGGCCGAACGGGCCGGCCGCCTGGCGGAGGCGGCCCTCTCCGCTCTCGTCCTGGAACGCCAGGCCAGCGAAGCGGAAGCCGGGCACTGGCGGGGCGTCGTCAACCGGATGGAGAGGTCGGTCGACCTCGCCGTCGAGGCCGCTCAGGGATGGCAGAGAAGGATCATGGAGGAGACGAGAGTGCTGACAGAGCAGCAATGGAACGATTATTCCCGGGACGGCTTCCTGCATCTCGGCAAGGTCGTGGAGCCGGAGGAGCTGGAAGCCCTGCGGCGGCGGGCCGACGATCTCGCTCTGGGCAACGTGAAGAACCCGGACGTGCAGATGCAGCTCGATACCGGCGGCGTCTATGAGGAGCTTCCCCAGGCCGTCCGGGCCTTCGAGCACGGCACCCGGCTCTACCGCAAGATCCAGGGCCTCGAGACCGACGATCTCTTCGTGCGGCTGGTCAAGCACCCGCTCTTCCTGGAGATCTCCGCGCGCCAGTATGGCCCGCACGCTCCGATCTCGATCTTCCGCGCCATGGTGATGAACAAGCCCGCCGGCCAGGGCACGGTCCTGCCGTGGCACCAGGACGGCGGCAACGTCTGGGCTCTCGACCGCGATCCCCTGGTCACCGTCTGGGTCGCCCTCGACCCGGCGACGCGGGCGAACGGCTGCCTGGAGGTGATCCCCGGGACCCACCGCCTGGGGCTGCTGAGCCTTTACGGCAGCACGGTCGCGGAAGAGCACGTGCGGGTCCATTGCCCTCCGGAGCGCGTCCTGCCGCTGGAGGTCGAGGCCGGGCACGCCGTCCTGCTCCACAACTGGCTGATCCATCGTTCCGGAGTGAACCCGACGTCCGTGCCGCGGCGCGCCATGACCGTCTGTTACATGGACGGCCGCACGCAGAGCGTCCTGACCGGTAACTTCTTTCCTCTCGTATCCGGCTCCATTCCCATCGAGCCGTATCCGTACCTCCATCAGCTCCGCTCGGACTGCGCGATGTTGCGGGAGATGGCGACTCGGCAGATGTGGAAAATCGGGCTCCATCGCCTCCGGAGCCTGCTCTACCGCGTCCGCGACCACGTGGTCCCCGCGAAGAGCTGAGACGATGAGCGACCAGTTGCAGCACGACCGTGTCGCCGGCCTGCTCGCCGAGCTCGAGCAGGAACACGGACCCATCGAGCCAGAGACCCTCGAGGAGGTCCGTCGA
>QHVW01000192.1 GCA_003223675.1 Acidobacteriota bacterium | reverse complement strand
GGCCATCGGCACCTGATGGGCGCGCCAGGTCCCTTCGACCGGCTTGCCGTCCACGATCTTGGGTCCGGTCCACCCCTTGGGCGAGCGGAGCACGATCATGGGCCAGCGGGGGCGCTCGCGGAAGCCGTTCTCGCGGACGTCCCGCTGGATGCGCCGGATCTCGTCGAACACCTCGTCCATCACCCCGGCCATGCGCTGGTGCATGGCCTC
>QHVW01000193.1 GCA_003223675.1 Acidobacteriota bacterium | reverse complement strand
CGGACCGCGGAAGAAGAGGATGAGGAACGGATCGTGCTAGAGCCTGCTCTGGAGGACGCGCGCGCCGCCCGTTGAGCGTGCGCCTGGTGCCTCAAAATGTAAGGCATGTAAAAAATTGGGAGGGAATGCGCGATCCGGGAAACCTCTCCCGGTCCCCCGCGTTCTGAGACGACATGGACCCACTCGAGAACAACCACAAGCAGCGCAGGTTCCTCATCATCGCCATCGTCGTGGTGGTGGGGGTCCTGGTCGGGCTTTTCTTCTTCCGGCGCGGCAAGGACAAGGGCGGTGACCAGTACCGCACCGAGGCGGTCAGCCAGGGGAATATCTCCGCGAGCGTGAACGCCACCGGGACCCTCTCAGCCGTCACCACGGTCCAGGTCGGCAGTCAGGTCTCCGGCATCATCTCCAAGCTCTACGCCGATTTCAACAGCCAGGTGAAGCAGGGGCAGCTCCTCGCCGAGCTCGACCCCACGCCGTTCCTCCAGACGGTGGACCAGCGCAAGGCCGACGTGACCAAGGCGCAGGTCGACGTGGCCAGCACCAAGGTCACCTACGACCGCCAGAAGCGGCTGGCCGACGCGGGCCTGATCGCGCAGTCCGACCTCGACGCCGCCAAGGCGGCCTACGACGGCGCGCGCGCCGGGCTCGCCCAGTCCCAGGCGGCTCTGAAGCAGGCGCAGACCAATCTCGGCTACACCAAGATCTACTCGCCGATCGACGGCCAGGTGGTGGCCCGCCAGTACGACATCGGCCAGACGGTCGCCGCCTCGTTCTCGGCCCCGACCCTGTTCACCATCGCCAAGGACCTCACCAAGATGCAGGTCCAGGCCGACGTCGACCAGTCCGACATCGGGCAGATGAAGGTGGGCGAGCCCGTGATGTTCACGGTCGACGCCTACCCCGACCAGCCGTTCCGGGGGCAGATCTCCCAGGTGCGCCTGAACGCCACGGTCACCCAGAACGTCATCACCTACCCGGTGATCGTCGAGGTGCCGAACCCCGACCTCAAGCTGCGCCCCAGCATGACGGCCAACGTCACCATCCGCGTCGCCACGGTCCGCGACGTGCTGCGCGTGCCCAACTCCGCCCTGCGCTTCCGCCCGGCGACGGAGGAGGGGAAGCCGGCGGCCGGAACAGCCGCGAGCGGATCGCAGGCGGGTAGCCGGAGCGGGGGCGCCCAATCCGGAGCTGGCTCCGAGCCCGCTTCCGGCGGTCAGCCGGCGGCGGGCCGGCAGCGCGCCGGTGGCGGTCCCGGAGCGGGCGGCGGCGCTGCCGGTCCGGGAGGCGGTCAGGGCGGCCAGGGAGGGAACGGCCAGTGGTCCGGCTTCGGGCGCGGCGCCGGCGGCGGGCGCCGGCAGCAGGGGCAGACGGTCTATGTTCTCAACCCGGCCGCGACCGACAAAAAGGACCAGCTGCGCCCGGTCCAGATCCGCACCGGCATCACCGACGGGCACTACACCCAGGTGGTGTCGGTGATCTCGGGCACCCTGAATCCCGGCGCCCCGGTCGTCACCGGCCTCGCCACGGTCAAGGTGGAGACGCCCGCCGGCGCCAACAACCGGGGTCCGGGCGGCCCGGGCCGGGGCCTGGGGCGGTTCTGAGGAGGACGGCCATGGCTCCTCCTCAGTCTGCCCCGGCGACCGCTCCGGTCCTCGAGATCCACGACCTGACCAAGGTCTACCGGATGGGCGAGGTCGAGGTCCACGCCCTGAAGGGGATCAATCTGTCGGTCGAGCAGGGCGAATTCGTCGCCATCATGGGGCCGTCGGGCTCGGGCAAGTCGACGCTGATGAACATCATCGGCTGCCTCGACCGGCCGACCGCGGGCACCTACCGGCTCGACGGCATCGACGTCTCGCGCCTCGACCGCGACCAGCGGGCCGAGATCCGCAACGACAAGATCGGCTTCGTCTTCCAGAGCTTCAACCTGCTGGCGCGGACGCGCGCCACGGAAAACGTCGAGCTCCCCCTGCTCTACGGCAACCTGGGGCTGACCGCTCCCGAGCGGGCCAAGCGTTCCCGCGAGGCGCTCGCGCGGGTGGGGCTCGCCGGCCGCGAGGACCATTACCCCTCGCAGCTCTCCGGCGGCCAGCAGCAGCGGGTGGCGATCGCCCGCGCCCTGGTCACCGATCCGGCCATCCTGCTCGCCGACGAGCCCACGGGCAACCTCGACTCGCGCACCTCGGAGGAGGTTATCGGCATCTTCCAGGGGCTCAACGACGCTGGCAAGACCGTCATCCTCATCACCCACGAGCCGGACATCGCGGCGCACGCCCGGCGGGTCGTCTACGTGCGCGACGGCCTGATCTGGCGCGACGAGAGGATCGTCCAGGTACGGGCGAAGCACCCCGACGCCGCGGCGGAAGGGCCCGAGCCGGCCGTCGCCTTCCCCTTCACGATCGCGCCCCCCGAGGAGGTGGTCCGGTGAAAGTCTCCGCCATGCGCATGCTGAACATCACCAAGGTCGGCCTGATGGCGATCGCGCGCAACAAGATGCGCTCGCTCCTCACCATGCTGGGGATCATCATCGGCGTCGCCTGCGTGATCACCATGGTGGCGGTCGGCACCGGCGCGTCGAGCTCCATCCAGGCGACGATCAACTCGCTCGGCTCGAACTTCATCATGATCTTCCCCGGCGCCGCGATGTCCGGCGGGATGCGCTCCTTCACCGGCGAGTCCAAGCTCACGCCGGAGGACGTGACGGCGATCAAGGCCGAGTGCCCGGCGGTCTCCTACGCCTCGGCCGGCACGCGCACCAACGCCCAGATCGTGGCGGGCGAGCAGAACTGGGGGACCCAGGTCTGGGGTGTCGACGTCGACTGGCCCTTCATCCGCGCCTGGAACGTGGCCGACGGCGACTTCTTCACCGACGTCGACGTCCGGACTGCGACCCGGGTCTGCGTCCTCGGGGCCACGGTGGCCGAGAACCTCTTCCCGGCGGGCGACGCGGTGGGCTCCTCGATCCGCATCAAGCATCTCCCCTTCAAGGTGGTAGGCGTGCTCGAGCGCAAGGGGGGGAACATGATGGGGCAGGACCAGGACGACCAGATCATCGCCCCCTACACCACGGTGATGAAGCAGCTCCTGGGCTCGCCCCGCATCAGCATGATCTACATCTCGGCCCGCTCCGCCGACCAGGTGCAGGAGGCGCAGAACGAGATCGACGCCCTGATGCGCCAGCGCCACCGCATCCCCCCCGGCCAGGAGAGCGACGTCAACATGCGCTCCCAGGAGGAGATCGCCTCGACCTCCGAGCAGACCTCGAAGACCCTCTCGATCCTGCTCGGCTCGGCCGCCGCCATCTCCCTGCTGGTGGGGGGAATCGGCATCATGAACATCATGCTGGTCTCGGTCACCGAGCGCACCCGCGAGATCGGCGTCCGGCTGGCGATCGGCGCCAAGGGGCGGCACGTGCTGCTGCAGTTCCTGCTGGAGGCGATCGCGCTCTCGGTGGTGGGCGGCGCCATCGGGGTGGGGCTGGGACTGCTCATCCCCAACCTGGTGACGCGCTTCGCCGGCCTGCCCACCCAGGTGAGCACGGGGTCGGTCCTCCTCGCCTTCGGCTTCGCCGCCGCCATCGGGGTCTTCTTCGGCTTCTACCCGGCGCGCAAGGCCTCGCGGCTCGATCCCATCGACGCGCTGCGCTACGAGTGAGGCAGGCCCCGGCCGGCGCTAGGTTCCAGGTAACCGATCCTCTCATGGCAGCCGGGCGGCCTCCGGCACGATCTCCTGGAGCTTCCAGTACGTCCTGCTGGGAGACCCGCCGACCTTTCGCGCATCCACCAGGGCCACGAAAACCTTATCGGGTCTGGGCCCTGAGAAGCCCCCAGGCAGAGCGTAACGGAAGCTCTCCGAGGTTTCAGAAGCCCCGATCATAAGCTCGAGGAGTGCGACGGCTTTCCCCTGGCGCGAGAGCACGAGGTGAAGAATCGCCCCCGAAAGCTGTTGAGGATCGCTTATATCGAGGAGAATCGAGCCGTCGGGAGCGATCTGCTCGCTGATGAGCACCCCCGGAGGCTGGCCCAGGACGAGCGGGACGTCGCTTCTGATCATGGCCTGCTCGAAGCGCGCCAGGTGCGAGATGTAGAGAGGTTTCCGCTCAGCAGCCAGCAGGTCGTACTCTGTCCGGACAGCCTCCTGCCATCGGCCCAGGCGATAGAGCACGGTCGCCTGGGTGTCACGAAACGCGACGTCTTTTGGCTCGCTCTTGATCGCCCGCTCCATGGCGCGCAGAGCCGTCGTGAGCTGTGCCTCGGAAGCGGCCGGGCTTGTCGCCACTTTCCAGGCAAGGTTGTTCAACATCCCGGGAGAGGGCGAGGGATCGCGCAGCAGGATGGAGGCCACCGCGAGATCGCGCTCGGGCTCGAGCGTTTTCCGGATGGCCATTCCACAGGCCACCAGGAAGAGGGCCACCAGCACCGCCGCGGTAACCTGGAACAAGGCCTGTCGCCGGTCGGCCAGCTCCACGAGCTCCACCTTGCGAGTCTCCGGAAAAACCATAACGAAGCCGGCAAGGAATCCCCCCAGGTGTGCCATGTTGTCAACGTTCTTGAAAGTCAGCGCCGGAAGGAGAAAGGCGAACGCAATCCATATCCAGGTGTTTCTCGTCGGTGGGTTCGAGAGTCGGTCGGGCCAGCGCCACAGAACCAGGGCATAGGCGGCGATCAGGCCCGCAATGCCGGTCGAGGCCCCGAGAGCCAAGACGTGGTGGCCCAGGAAGGAGGATGCGGCCGCGCCCGCCAGGGCCGAGACCAGGAAGACGGTGAGGAACCGACCCGCTCCCAGCAGGGGCTCGAGCAATACGCCGAGGCTGAACAGAGTCATGACATTGAAAAAAATGTGGATCACGCTCCCGTGGAGGAGGTTGGCTGTCGCCAGGCGGAACAGCTCTCCATCCTTTACCAACGGGAACGAGCCCGCACCGAAGGCCAATAGACGGAAGGGATCGTTGAGGGCTCCCGTCACGAGCTCGGCCAGGAAGACCAGCCCGAGGAGGATTGAAACCGTGAAGACGACGGCCTTCCGCCCGGAGGCGACCCGATCCGCCACCGCCTGGCGGGCCGTCATGGCCTCCAGCCTTTGCGGCCCGTCCGGCAAGGGGCGAATCCGGTCGTGCACCGTCTCCAGAACCGAGTCGGCGACCTGCGCATCAGGAAGGAGAGAGGTTTGGATGACGATCGGCGCTTTCTTCTGCGCTTTCAACACAAGCCTCTCACGGCGCCCCCGCCCCGCCTTGTGAGCGACCCAGAGATCTCCGTATGACAGCGCGATCTCGACTCCACTCCGCCAGCGAACCTGGTCCGGTTCGATCCGCAGGATACCCGGGCTCGGATTCGTTCGGCTGGCGGCGAAGAGAAAGATTCCCAGGGCTGCAGCGAAGGATGCCGCAATGAGGTAGACACAGCCCATCTCGTCAGGCCTTCTATCCTGACCGATCACGCTACCAAATATGGACGTACCGATCGCGATCGTTGCGAGGGCCATCAGGATGGACGATCCAAGGCTCTTCCGCCGGGAGGGGGAAACCGGGACTTCGAGGATCTCGAGATCGGGCATGCTCGAACGGTCCTGGTGAAACGGGGGCACCATCAAGAATCCTAACCGTCCAGCGGTAAATCAAGCAAGGGGCTGATGTAGTATCCTGGCGAAAAACCAGGAGGAGAGCCCATGCCGGATCGTCCGCCTTGCCGGACCCGTTTCCTGCCGATCCTCGCCCTTTCGCTGCTGGCGGCCTTCCTGGCGGTGGGAGCCGGCAGCGCGCAGCAGGACACGGGCACCTTCGTGGTGCTCTCCGACATCCACTTCGATCCTCTCTACGATCCGGATCTGGTGCCCCAGCTTCAGGCGGCGGACGCCCGGCAGTGGCAGCGGATCTTCGAGTCCTCCAAGGTCACCCGGCTCAGCAACTACGGCGCGGACACCAATTACCCGCTGCTCAAGTCGGCGCTCGCCTCCCTGCGCCGCCGCACCCCCGAGCCGGACTTCGTGCTGATCTCCGGCGACTTCCTGCGGCACAAATTCCCCCAGGACAAGGCCTTGGTCCGCAAGACCCTGGAATTCCTGACGCTCCGCCTCCAGGCCACCTTTCCGGGCATCCCCGTCCTGCCGGCGCTCGGCAACAACGACTCCGACTGCGGGGACTACATACAGCAGCCCGGCGGCCCGTTCCTCGCCGACCTGGCCGGAATCTGGCGCCCGCTGCCGGGTCCGGAGGCCGGCACCTGGGCGCGGAGCTTCCCGGCCGGCGGCTACTACAGCGTGCCGCACCCGACGGTTCCCAAGCTCCGGCTGGTGGTGCTGAACACCGTCCTCTTCTCGCCCAAGTACCAGAATTGCGGCCAGGCCCCGGCGGACCCCGGGCAGGACGAGCTCGCCTGGCTGGCGGAGGTCCTGAAGCAGGCCGCCGCGAATGGCGAGAAGGTCTGGACGCTCTACCACATCCCTCAGGCGGTCGATGTCTACTCCACGCTGAGCCAGAAGCAGGTCAAGACGATGTGGAAGGACCAATACTCCTCTGGTTTCTCGCAGACGGCGAATCTCGGGCTGGTGACGGCGAGCTTCGCGGGGCACTCCCACATGGACGAGCTCCTCCTCCCGGCTTCCGGCGGCTTCGTCCACGTCACCCCTGGGTTGAGCCCGGTGTTCGGCAACAATCCCGGCTATCAGGTCTTCTCCTATTCGCGGTCGTCCGGAGCGCTGCTCGATTACCAGGCTTATTTCCTCAACCTGGGAGCGGGCCAGGACGCGGACCTGCCGTGGGCCCGCGAGTACGGCTTCCAGAGCGCCTACGGCCAGAGCGCCTATGATCGCGGCGCGCTGCAATCCGTCGTGGCCGCCATCGGGAGCGACAGCGGTACGAGGAGCCGGTTCCTGCTCCTGTATTCGACCACCAGCTCACAGGAGGGCGGCGACCCCTGCCGGTGGCAGGCCCTTTGGTGCGGCATCAGCGGGCTCACGCCGAAGGACTTCCTGAGCTGTCTCTGCAAACCCGGTCTCGCGCCCTGGGCGGCCGGCGGTTTGTGCCCGCCTCCGGGTTGACGAGATAATCTCTGCCGGGCAAACCTACATACGGCCCAAGGAGGGCGAAAAAATGTCCAGAAAATGGATCGGGCTCATTGCGCTGGTGGCGATTCTTCTCGGAGCGCTCGGCCTGCCCGCGCACGCGGCGGCGCCGAAGACCTATCAGGTGACCGGACCGGTGCTCGAGCTGACCGCCGACATGATCGTGGTCAAGAAGGGGAGCGACCGTTGGGAGATCGCGCGGGACGCGTCGACCAAGGTCACCGGCGACCTCAAGGTCGGGGCCACGGTCACCATCCAGTACCGGATGACGGCTACCGCCATCGACGTCAAGGCCGCCAAAGAGCCGAAGCCCAAGAAGGGGAAGGGATAGGGCTCCCCGTTTGACGGCCGGCGGGAGCGCGGTTTAGAGTCTGCCTCAGTATCGCCTCAATACCGCGCTCCCGGCCGACCATGCCCAACCGACCTGCCGATCCGGTCCGCATCGCCCGCTGGGGGCTCTTCGTCCTCACCTTCGTCAACCTGTTCAACTACCTCGACCGCTTCATCCTCGCCGCGGTCGTCGAGAGCCTGAAGCGCCCCTTCCCGGAGGGGCTCGGCCTCTCGGACACCGAGCTCGGAGCGCTCGCCACCGGCTTCATCCTGGTCTACATGCTGACCTCGCCCGTCTTCGGCGCGCTCGGTGACCGGGGCCGGCGCCCGCCGCTGATCGCGGCCGGCGTGGCCATCTGGAGCGTGGCCACCGCCCTGGGCGGCTTCGCGCGAGGGTTCGCCAGCCTGTTCCTGGCGCGTTCCACGGTGGGGGTGGGGGAGGCGGCCTACGGCACGGTGTCGCCGGCCCTGCTGGCCGACTACTTCCCCGTCGAGCAGCGCGGCCGGGTGTTCGCCGTCTTCTCCGCCGCCATCCCCATCGGCTCGGCCGCCGGCTACATGCTGGGCGGGTTCGTCGACAGCCGCCTGGGGTGGCGGGCCGCCTTCTTCGTGGCCGGCGTCCCCGGCCTGCTGCTCGCCTGGCTCACCTCGCGCCTCTTCGACCCGCCGCGCGGCGCCCAGGAGGGTGGGGTGGCCCACGCCGCCGGGCATGGGGTGGCGCTGGGCCGGCAGGCGCTCGCCGCCTACGCCGCCCTGCTCCGCAACGTCCCCTACACCCTGACCGTCCTCGGCTACGCCGCCTACACCTTCGCGCTCGGCGCGCTGGCCTTCTGGACCCCGGCCTTCCTGGAGCGCGAGCGGGGGCTGACGCACACCGACGCCACGGTGCAGTTCGGGGCCATCGTGGTGGTGACGGGCTTCGTCGGCACCTTCGCGGGCGGCTGGCTGGGGGACCGCCTGCTCCCCCGCTTCCGGGAGTCCTATCTCTGGGTCTCGGGAGTGAGCGCGCTCGCCGCCGTCCCCTTCGCCTGGATGGCCTTCACCGCCCACGGCCGCGGCGCCTACATGACGGCCATTGTGATCGCCGAGGTCCTGATCTTCTTCTCGACCGGTCCCGTCAACTCGGCGATCATCAACGTGGTCGAGCCCGAGCGCCGGGCCATGGCGGTGGCGCTGTCGATCCTCGCCATCCACCTGCTGGGGGACGTCCCCTCGCCGCCGCTGATCGGCCTCGTCTCCGACCACTCCTCGCTGGGCCGCGCCCTGCTGATCCTCCCCGTGGCCTTCGGCGTCAGCGGCCTGATCTGGATCTGGGCCGCCTGGAGGGGGGAAACCCTCACTCCCCAACCCCTCTCTCCCATCCCTCCACCCACCCCTGCCGGGGAGAGAGGGGCTCCAGGCAGCTGAGCTGACTTTCTCCCTCTTCTCCCCGGAAGGGAGGGAGGAGGGCCGGGAGAAGAGGGCCGGGGTGATGAGGGCCTACTGATCCCCCGCCGTCCCCGCCGCGTCGTTACTGGTCTCCTTGCCTCCCTGCGCCGGCGCTCCCTTGCCTTTCCAGCTCCAGTCGCGGACCTCCGGCATGTCCTCGCCGTGCTCCTCGATGTAGGCGCGGTGCTCGATCAGCTTGTCGCGCGTCATCTGGCGGACGTAGGCGGCGCGGGCGCCGAGCTGGGGGAGGCGGTCGATCACGTCCTGCACGAGGTGGAAGCGGTCGAGGTCGTTGCGCACCACCATGTCGAAGGGGGTGGTGGTGGTGCCTTCCTCTTTATAGCCGCGGACGTGGAAGTTGTCGTGGTTGGTCCGCCGGTAGGTGAGGCGGTGGACCAGCCAGGGGTAGCCGTGGAAGGCGAAGATGACCGGCTTGTCGCGGGTGAAGAGCATGTCGAACTCTTTGTCCGGCAGGCCGTGCGGGTGCTCGCTCCGGGGCTGCAGGGTCATCAGGTCGACGACGTTGACGACGCGGATCTTGAGCTCCGGGAGCTCGCGCCGCAGGAGGTCGACGGCGGCCAGGATCTCCAGCGTGGGGACGTCGCCGGCGCAGGCCATCACCACGTCGGGCTCCTCCCCGCGGTCGTTGCTGGCCCACTCCCAGATGCCGACGCCGGCCGTGCAGTGCTTGACGGCCCGGTCCATGTCCAGCCACTGCGGGGCCGGCTGCTTGCCGCAGACGATGACGTTGACGTAGTTGCGGCTGCGCAGGCAGTGATCGGTCACCGAGAGAAGGCAGTTGGCGTCCGGCGGCAGATAGACGCGCACCACCTCGGCCTTCTTGTTGACCACGTGATCGATGAACCCCGGGTCCTGGTGGCTGAAGCCGTTGTGGTCCTGCCGCCAGACGTGGGAGGTCAGCATGTAGTTGAGCGAGGCGATGGGCAGGCGCCAGGGGATCTCGCGGATCGTCTTCAGCCACTTGGCGTGCTGGTTGAACATCGAGTCGATGATGTGGATGAACGCCTCGTAGCAGGAGAAGATGCCGTGGCGGCCGGTGAGCAGGTAGCCTTCGAGCCACCCCTCGCACTG
>QHVW01000453.1 GCA_003223675.1 Acidobacteriota bacterium | reverse complement strand
CAACAGATATCTCTGCATATGCTACACTGTAGAGTTTAGAGAGGTCTTTGAGGAAGCGCTCGTACGAACTACCGATTGCACGGAGGAAAAGCCTATGCGGATCTTGAAGAGTTGTTGGACAACACGCACCGCTCTTCTCATCATGCTGCTGATCGCACTCACCGCCTCCATCGTCGTCCTCGTGCCCGCCAAGGCCTATGCGGCCTGCTGCGGCTGGCGGGTCACCGAGCGCTATTATTCCGACGCGACCCTCACGACCCAGGTCGGCACCTGCTTCGACGACGAGTGCGCCGGCACGTACACCTGCACTGGAACGCAGACCGCCTACGAGACGGCCACACAGACCTGCTGCGACCGCTGCCTCCAGTAGGCGCCCAAGAGAAGTACCAGGGACTTCGTCAGCCCCGAGAAGTCCCTGGCACCTATCGCCCCGCCCCGCGGCCCGCGTCCGGTTCTGAGCTCCCCGGCGCGTTTTTTCCCGTCCCAGCGCCCGTTTTCGCCATCCGGACGGTCATCCTGTCTTCCCGCCGCTTTTTTTGTTTTCCCGGGCGGCCATCATGCTTTCCCGACCGCTTTTCAGGCTTCCCGTCCGGCCATCTCGTTTCCCGCGCGGCCATCCTGGGAATTCGGGCCGTCGGGCAGGCAAAAAAGCCGGCATCCTGAGCTCGGAGAAAGGCATGCGGGCTCCGGAGGGGACGCGCTCTTTGACAATTGATTGATGGTCAAGCCGAGGAGCGGACGGGGAACGCTCCTCGGCTCCTACCTCATATCGTGGCGGCCACGCTCCAAGTCCCCGGCGACCGGGAACCGGCGTGCGCCGCCGCTCCGCGATCTCATGCGGAGCCTGCCGAGGCCCCGGACTCACTGGGGCCCGATGCAGAAGGGCGCTCCGCAGACGGTGGTCTGGTATTCCCACAGGCCATTGATGCACTTGTACCGGTCCCTCGGGGTCGATTGCCCATCCGGGCAACTGCAGGTTTCACCGCCTATGATCCTGATCGTACCCTCGGTGCAACAGGGGGCACAGTAGGTGATGTTGCCGTCGCAGTTGACGTACCCCGGCCCCGCCGGACAGGTCTGGTCCTGGTTCACGGCGCTGCAGGTGCTGCCGCTGCACGAGACCCATGAATTGAAGAGCCCGCAATCGGCGGTGCACGTCGCCTTGGTGGGGAGGCCGCCGGGCGGCTTGGGCCGCTTCTTCACCGGCGCCGCAGCAGCGGTGGAACACAGGGCCGGAGCGGAGGAGAGGGTAGGCGGCTTGGCAAAGAAGGCGGGGGGTGGTGTGGCCAGGGCGCTGGCGAGGACGGCGAAGCTCAGAGCTGCGATCATGTCGACACCTCCTTCAGTTCCGGTGCCGGTGTGGCGCCGGGAAGCTCGATAGCGATGTCTTGGTTTCCGAAACTACAGCTCCCACATGGTTTAGAACCTTATGCAAAATCTTGACCATTAAGATGGAGCCGCCGTCACCTCCAGCAACACCCAGTCCGCCCCGCCCGGCTCGCGCTCGCCGTCGGGACGCTCCTCGCCCGGCCCTCTCCAGAGGGCGAGCCGCCGGGTCGCGAAGCGCAGGCCGTCGGCGGCGTCGAGCCCCGGGTTGGCGAATTCGAGCCAGTGCTGGTTCTGGACCGGGGAGAGCAGGAAGACCCGGCGACCCTGGCGGAGCTGCGCCGCCATCAGGTCGCGCTCCAGCCGCGCCAGCTCGGGTCTGCTCCGCCCCCGAAGCCGGGAGAAGAGCGCCTGGGCCCGCTCGGGCTGGAGCGCGTCCGGCGACCGGCCGTCGATCTTCCCGAGCTCGGCGATGAAGCGGCGGAGGAACAGGTTGCGGCTGTAGAGCCGGTAGTCGCCCGCGAATTGGAGGTGGAGGATCTCGTTCTGGGGTCCGAGCACGGCCGAGCCCGGGGGCGCGAAGGCGAGGACCTCCTTGCCACCTCTCTCCATGTCGAGGGCCTCCTGCCAGTCGTCCCAGAAGAGCGGGAGGGCCCGCCGGACGCCGATCCCCGCGCAGGTGAGGAACAGCGCCAGAGCCACCGCCATCTGCGGCCACCGGAGGGGCCTCTCGGCGGGCCAGGGGCGGGTCAGGAGCCAGGCCGCTCCCAGCGCCAGGGGGGGCAGGATGGTGAGGAAGAAGCGCAGGCAGTTGACGGTGTCGGTCTGCAGCCCCCAGTAGTAGGCGGTATAGAGGAGAAGATTGGGCAACAGCCAGGCCCACAGGACCGCCGCCAGCCGTCCTTCGCGGAAGGCCGTCACGGCGAGGCCCAGGGCTCCCACGAAGAGGAGGATCGGCAGGCCCAGTGTGGCGAGCAGGCGGGCCGTGGGCAGCGCGTTGTGGACGAAGTAGGCGGGGGAGAACGCCGTGCTCTCGTGGGTGGTGTCGTAGCCGGTCAGGCTGTGGAGGGCGCGCAGGTTGAACAGGACCTGCCCGGCCACCGGCGCCAGCCAGCCCGCGGCGAGAGCGGCCGCGCCGCCCAGCGCGCGGCGGTCCTGACGGCAGCGGAAGAGCACGACCAGCGCGACCGGCAGCAGGAGGAGCCCCTCGGTATAGCGGATGATCGCCGAATAGCCGAGGAGGAGCCCGGCGAGGGCGGCGTGGTGGAGCCTCCCCGTCCGCCACCAGCGCAGCAGGAGGAGCATCCCCCAGGTGGTGCAGCAGAGGGAGCTGGCGTGGCTGTCCGGATCGTTGACCTCGTTGAGCGTCGCCGGGCTCGCGGCCATGGCGATCATCGCCAGCAGGCCCGCGAAGGAGCCCGCGATCTCGCGGCCGAGCAGAAAGACCCCCAGGAGCGCCAGGGTCATCAGCAGCGGGCTGATCCAGTAGGCGGCCCGCAGGCCGGCGGTCTTGACCGCCAGCGCCACCAGCAGCGGCTGGCCCAGGGGGTACTTCGGATAGAACCGCCCCTCCCGGGTGCCGATCCACATCTTGCCGACCAGGGAGTAGGGGTCCGGAGGCAAGAATCCCGGCGAGCCAGTCTGGGCCAGGAGCTTGCCCGCCACCAGATAGGCGTTCTCGTCCACCCCCGCATCGGCCGCCACCCAATACCCGCGGGTGGCGAGGAAGAACCCGGCGGCCAGGACGACGGCCAGCGCGAGCAGGACGCGGCGAAAACGTTGCGATTCCATGAACGATCCCTGACCGGAGGATGCGCGAATCGCGGGGCCAGCCGGTCAGGGTGTCTCGCGGTTACTGATAGACCTCGACGTGCACGTTGGCGTATTTCCAGCCGTACGTCGGCACCTCGCCCGGCACGTGGCCCGGGAAGAAGCCCATGTCGATCAGGAAATTGAGGCCGGGCTTGATGGTGTACGACCGCACGTTCGGCCGGCCGTCGAGCACGATCCCGGGCTGGCCCGTGGTGGTGTCGGTGACGGTCACCGTGTAGGTGCCCGCCGCCATGTCGTAGTCGTTGTCGACGTGGTAGGTGTGGCCGACCACGGCGCGGAACGGATCGATGATCTTTTTCTTCTGCGGGTGCTTGAGGCCCATGCCGTGGCGGGCGAAGGCCTCGTACTTGTCGGGTCCGAGGAAGTAGAGCAGGCCCGGCATGTCGATGTTCTTCTGGATCACGAACCAGTAGATCAGATGCTTGCCGCTCGGCTGCAGGGGGGACCAGTCGGCGAGGGTGACGTCGATCGACAGCCGGAACCGCTTGGCGGTGACGGTCGGCGCCGGGAAGCTCACGCGTCCCACCGGCATCCCCGGCGGCGGGGCGGGGATGTGGACGACGCCCGGAGCGTCGAAGCAGATCGCGCCCGTGGGGCAGGCCGCGGCGGCGCCCGCCAGCGCCGGGGCCTCCGAGGTCTCGACGGGGCT
>QHVW01000452.1:4206-6826 GCA_003223675.1 Acidobacteriota bacterium | reverse complement strand
TGCCCCTGCGCCGGCTGCCAGGGGCACACCGGCCTGACCATCCGCTATCTGCCTACGGGCAAGCCGGTCACCATCGAATCGATCCAGCCGGTCGGCAACTACGCCCTCTCGTTCGCCTTCTCGGACGGCCACGGCACCGGCATCTACCGCTACGACTTCCTGCGCGAGATCGAGTCGCTCGCCACGTAGCGCTCCCAGTCCTCGGGAGCGTTGAGGTTGAGGAAGATCTCCCCAGGGTCGCCGAAGCGGGCGATCTCAACCTCCTCCAGGATACGCACGGCGAGATCCTCCTCGGCCAGCTCATGGAGGGCGAAGAGGCCGCGCGCGACCCGGCGGCCCAGGGCGGCGAGGGCCGCGGGACCGTAGAGGGCGCAGAGCGGCTCCACCCCCTCCCGCCAGCGGGGGACCACCCAGTCGGTCTTCGGGGGACGGACAAGCGCGGCGAGAAGGGCCTCCGGCACCCGGGGGAGATCGCAGGCGAGCACCAGCAGCCGCCGGCCGGGGTACGCCGCCGCCCCCCCCAGGATGCCGGCCGCCGGCCCCCGGCCCGGACCGTCCGGCAGCGAGGGGAGGCCGGGGAGCAGCCCCCGGCCGCGGTCGGCCACCGCCACTTCGGCGCAGACCGCGGCGAGCCGGCGCGCCGCGGTCGCCGGCAGGCTCTCGCCGCCGGCCGCCAGCAGGGTCTTGTCCCGCCCCATGCGGCGCGACGAGCCGCCGGCGAGCACCACCCCGACCGGCTCGGGGCGAGGCGCCCCCGTGCTACCATCCGACGCGGTTTTCATTGCCAAAGGAGAAACTTTCCCATGAACGTGAGCATAGCCCCTCTGGTCTGCCTGCTGGCGCTCCTCATCCCGGCCGCGCCGCCGAAGAAGAGCCCGCACCCGGGCACGCCGCCGAAGAGCGCGAGCGCGGTCCCCGCCGGCAACCCGCGAGTGGCCCTCCAGACCACCAAGGGCCGCATCGTGATCGAGCTCTATGCCGACAAGGCTCCCAAGACCGTCAAGAACTTCCTCGACTACGTCAAGGCCGGCTTCTACAACGGCACCATCTTCCACCGGGTGATCCCCGGTTTCATGGTCCAGGGGGGCGGCTTCACGCCCGACATGACCGAGAAGCCCACCCGGCCGCCGATCCAGAACGAGGCGGACAACGGGCTGCAGAACCAGCGGGGCACCCTCGCCATGGCGCGGACCCAGGACCCGAACAGCGCCGGCGCCCAGTTCTTCATCAACGTGGCCAACAACAACTCCCTCAACTTCCGCAGCAAGACTACCGAGGGGTGGGGGTACGCGGTGTTCGGCAACGTCGTCGAGGGGATGGACGTGGTGGACTCGATCGTGCAGGTGCCCACGACCACCAAGGGCCCCTACGGCGACGTGCCCGTGCAGCCGGTGGTGATCCAGAAGGCCACAGTCCTGTCCGCTGCCAAGCCGAAGTGACCTGCAAAGGAGGCAACATGGCGAATCCGACCGTCGCTCTGGAGACCCATCACGGGACGATCGTCCTTGAGCTGTCGCCCAAGGAAGCTCCCAAGACCGTCGAGAGCTTCCTTTCGTACGTCAACGCGGGGTTCTACGACGGGACGCTGTTCCACCGTGTGATCCCGAATTTCATGATCCAGGGGGGCGGCTTCGACGGCCAGCAGCGGCAGAAGCCGACGCGGCCGCCGATCCCGAACGAGGCGGACAACGGGCTGCGGAACGACCGCGGGACGATCGCCATGGCGCGCACCAACGACCCCCACAGCGCCACGGCCCAGTTCTTCATCAACCTGAAGGACAACGGCTTCCTCAACCACACGGGAAAAAACCCGCAGGGGTGGGGCTACACCGTCTTCGGCCGGGTGATCGAGGGGATGGACACCGTCGACCGGATCGCCGGGGTCAAGACCGCCCCAGGCCGCATCTCCGAGGCCGTTCCCCAGGAGGCGGTGGTGATCGAGAAAGCGACGGTACGGCCGGCGGAGGCCTGAGTCTCCGGGCTTCGTGGGGGCGGGGACAAAAATCCCCGCCCGGCGCGAAGATGGGATCAGCCGCGCAGGACGTTCCGGGCCTGGAGCCCCTTGGGGCCCTGCACGATCTCGAAGCTCACCTTCTCACCCTGGTTGAGCGTCCGGAATCCGTCGGAGACGATGGCCGTGTGGTGGACGAAGACGTCCTCCCCTCCCGTCTCGGGCTGGATGAACCCATATCCCTTGGCATTGTTGAACCATTTGACCGTTCCCTGCTGAGCCATCTGCCTCTACTCCTTTCCCTGAAAAACCCGAATCCGGTGCTTCAGGACCCGGACATCCAACGCAAGGCACGACAGAACCTCTGCTGGTCTCTCCTATGGGGTCACCACGCGGAGCGTGGATTTCGTCAGCCGGTAATTTGAAGGGATGGTCTCACCAGCGCAGAGAAAAATCAAGCGCTGGCTCAACCAACCGGAAGGGGACTACGGATCCAGGATGGATTTTCAGAAAGGATGGTGCCCAAGGCCGGACTCGAACCGGCACGGGTTGCCCCACACGCCCCTCAAACGTGCGCGTCTACCAATTCCGCCACTTGGGCTCAAAGAACCTGCTCTGTCCGGCCCGTCGGGGAGGGAACCCTGGGGGACCGCTGGATTCTACCCCGAT
>QHVW01000452.1:0-4164 GCA_003223675.1 Acidobacteriota bacterium | reverse complement strand
CCTTGAAGAGGGCGATCGAGACGGTGGTCAGGATGAAGATCACGAACGAGGCCACGGTCAGCTTGTGCAACAGTGTCGTGGCGCCCCGAGCGCCGAAAGCGGTCTGGGTGCTGCCGCCGCCGAAGACCGAAAGATCCGCGCCCTTGCCCTGCTGCAACAGGACGACGAGGATCAGGAACACGCAGACGATGACATGCAGTACGTACAGCAGATAGATCACGTTGCCAAGCCTCCCCTAGCGGGTGCAATCAGACCGGCCGAGCTTCGACCTTCAACCGGAACACCGAATGATAGCGAGAAATTTCTGCGGGTCAAGACTGGCGCCGCCCACCAGGAAGCCGTCGATGTCCGGCTGGGCGATCAGGCTGGCCGCGTTGTCGGGCGTCACCGATCCGCCGTAGAGGATCGGCACCGCCGCGGCGGTCACCTCTCCCAGCTCCTCCGTGATCCGCTGGCGCAGGAAGCGGTGGGCCTCCTGGGCGATCTCGGGGGTGGCCGTCTCGCCGGTGCCGATCGCCCAGACCGGCTCGTAGGCGAGGGCGAACGGGCCGGGGCCGCCGGCCAGGGCGGCGAGGAGCTGGCGCGCGAGCACCTCGAAGGTCCGCCCCTCCTGGCGCTCGGCGCGCGTCTCGCCGACGCAGATCAGCGGCGACAGTTGGCGATGGCGCGCCGCCGCCGCGACCTTGAGGCCGACCCACTCGTCGCTCTCGCCATGGTTCTGCCGCCGCTCGCTGTGGCCGCAGAGCACCCAGGTGCAGCCGGCGTCGGCGAGCTGCGAGGCCGAGACGTCCCCGGTGTGCGCCCCCCTCTCCTCGGGGTGGAGGTCCTGCCCGCCCACCTCGACCTCGCTGTCCACGAGCTCGCGGGCCACCACCGGGATCAGGGGGAACGAGGGGAAGATCACCACCCGCGCGTCCACCTCCCCCGTCGCGGTCGCTGCGGCGAGCCCGCGCCGCAGGTCGCGGCAGTATTCCGCCGCGTCCGCCTTCAGCAGGTTCATCTTCCAGTTGGCGGCGATCAGCGGCCGGCGCCGCTCGGCGCTCATTTTTCCTCCTCCCAAGCGCCCTTCTCCAGAACGGCGACCCCGGGCAGGGTCCTGCCGGCGAGGAATTCGAGGGAGGCACCGCCGCCGGTCGACACGTGGCCGATCTTGTCCGCCACGCCGGCCGCCTTGGCCGCCGCCACCGTCTCGCCGCCGCCGATCACCGAGAACCCCGGGCAGGCCGCCAGCGCCTGGGCCACCGCACGGGTGCCCTCGTCGAACGGGGGCTTCTCGAACACCCCCAGCGGGCCGTTCCAGAACAGGGTGCGGGCGCGGCCGATCGCCGCCGCGAAGGCACCCCAAGTCTCCGGCCCCACGTCCACCGCCTTCATTCCAGCGGGCACTTGGGCTGCGGGCACGGTCTCGATGCGTCCGGGCGAGTCGAGGTTGTCGGTCACCACCAGGTCGCGCGGCAGCAGCACCTCGGTCCCTTTGGCCTTGGCGCGGGAGAGAATCTCGCGGGCGAGGTCGAGCCGGTCGGGCTCGAAGAGCGAGGCGCCGAGCTCGTACCCCTCGGCGGCCAGGAAGGTGTTGGCCATGCCGCCGCCCAGAAGCAGCAGGTCGAGGCGGGGGAGGAGGTTCTCCAGGGTGTCGATCTTGCCCTCGATCTTGGCGCCGCCGAGCAGGGCGGCGAACGGGCGCGCGGGCTCCCCCAGCAGCTTGCCGAGCGCCTCCACCTCGCGCGCCAGCAGCCGTCCCGCCGCCTTGACGGAGAGCCGCTCGGGCACCCCGGTCACCGAGGCGTGGGCGCGGTGGGCGCTGCCGAAGGCGTCGTCCACGTAGGCGTCCGCCAGGGCCGCGAGCTGCGCGGCGAAGGACGGCTCGTTCTTCTCCTCCCCGGCGTGGAAACGGAGGTTCTCCAGCAGCATCACCTCCCCGGGGTCCATGTCCGCGATCAGCCCCTCGACCTCGGGGCCCACGCAGTCGTTGGCGAAGCGGACCGCCTGGTCGAGCAGCGGCACCAGGGCGTCGGCCACCGGATGGAGGGTGTAGCGCGGATCGCGTTTCCCCTTGGGACGCCCGAGGTGCGAGGCGAGGATCACCCGGGCCCCGGCGGCGGTCAGCTCCCGGATGGTGGGGACCGCCTCCTCCAGCCGGGTGGCGTCCAGGACCTTGTGGTCCGCGGAGAGCGGGACGTTGAAGTCGACGCGCACGAAGACGCGCTTGCCGTTCAGGGCTTCGAGATCGAGATCGTCCAGGGTCCACAGGTCTGCCATCGTCGCTCCCTCTCGTTGCTATGGCCGCGGCCGAAGCCGTTGATTCCAAAGCGGATGGGCATGGTCATTCGAAGTCGCCGGAGCGGGGCCGGGCCGGCTAGTCTATCAGGGGTGTCCCGCCCTGGGGGTTTATGGCACTACTAGCTGTGGAGTACCATCATCCCGCTTGGGGCCCTGTCGCAAGCATCGCACCCTATTGAGGATATCGACGCAGGAGGATTAACCCATGGCTGAAATGGGCAAGTATTGCAAGGCATACCTGGCGAAGCAGCTCCGCGAGTACCCAGGCTGGAGCGAGAACGCCGCCAACGTGCGCAAGGAGAAGAAAGAGGTCGACGGCAAGGAGGTCGAGGTCGACCGCCAGCTCGACGACGACTCGATTCTCTACATCCAGGAGAATTACGTCGTCACCGACGGCATTTTCAAGGACGAGCACATCATCTTCGACAACGTGACCGACGACTGGAAGCAGTTCTGCCACGAGAAGCTGGCCTTCGAGATCCCGGTCTACGAGCCGATCGAGATCAAGCGCGCCGAGCCGGCCGAGACCCCGGCCTAGGTCCCTCCGCCCCCCGCCCTCTTCTTCTCACCGGGAGAAGGGGGCGAGGGCCTGGAGGCCTATCCCACCGCCTCCAGATCCCGCACCAGCTTCTTCATCGACTCCTCATCGAACCCGTCGTAGTAGCCGCGGATGCGCCCCTGGCCGTCCACCAGCACGAAGCGGGTGCTGTGGAGGATCGGCTCAGGCGCCGGAGCGCCGGGGGCCGGCGGCGGGGGGATGTCGATACCCAGCTTGAACCCCTGCCGGGAGAGCCGGTACATCTCGTCCTTGCCGCCGGTCAGGAAGAGCCAGCGGACCGGGGCCTTGTACGACTCGGCGTAGCGCTGGAGCGCCTGCGGGGTGTCGTGCTCCGGATCGACCGAGAAGGAGACCAGCCGCACGTCGAGGTCGTCCGGCAGCTCCCGGTTGAGCCTGGCCATCCGTGCCGTCATCAGCGGGCAGGAGGCCGGGCAGCGGGTGAAGATGAAGTCGGCGATCCACGGCTTCCCCTTGAGGTCCTGGAGGCGGACCGTGCGGCCGTCCCGGTTGGTCAGCGAGAAGGCGGGCACCGGATCGAAGACCGGGGGCGGCTCGGGGCGCCGCAGCCGCTCGACGGCGGTCGCCGTCACCACCGCCACGAGGGCGACCACGAGGAGGGTCCAGATCAGGCCGCGGCGCAGGGCGGCCATCGGGCTCTAGGAGACCACCCGGTCGAGCAGCATGATCATCAGCAGGGCCGGGAAATAGAGCAGCGACGCCAGCATCAGCCGGCGCGCGCCGGGATTGGAGCGTACCGCCGCGAAGCCGAAGGAGAACCCCAGGTAGGCCAGGCCGAAGGCGAGCGCGCCCACGAAGTAGACGGTGCCCATCAGGCCGAGCAGGGAGGGGAGCAGCGACATCGGCACCAGCGCCGCGCCATAGAGGACCGCCTGCCGGCCCGTGCGGGTCCCCTCGGGGTCGAGCACCGGCAGCATGGGGAAGCCGCCGCGGGCGTAGTCCTCGCGGCAGAGCCAGGCGATGGCGAGGAAGTGCGGGAGCTGCCAGAAGAAGAGGATGCCGAACAGCACCCAGGCGGCGAGGTCGAGCTCGTTGCGCACGGCGCTCCAGCCCATCATCGGCGGGATGGCTCCCGGAATGGCGCCGATCACCGTGGCGAAGGAGCTGATCCGCTTGAGCGGCGTGTAGACGAAGACGTAGCCGGCGAGCGCCGCGGCGCCGAGCAGGGCCGTCAGCAGGTTCACCGCCAGGGCGAGATCGGCGAGACCCGCCACCGCCAGCACCACGCCGAACAGGAGGGCGGTGTCGGGGTCCATCCGTCCCGTCGGCAGCGGCCGGTTGGCGGTGCGCTGCATGAGGGCGTCGGT
>QHVW01000451.1 GCA_003223675.1 Acidobacteriota bacterium | reverse complement strand
ATCATCTGGGTCGACCACAGCGCGACGTCCCCCTTCAAGGACAACCTCTACGCCATCTGGCACAACGACCTGCCCGCCTTCATGAACCGGCGCACCGGGCCGGCCGGCTCCTGGCAGACGGCCATCCAGGTGAGCGGCGCGGAGTCGATCGGCACGGCGATCGGCGCCGACGTCAAGACCAACGCCTTCGGCGACGTGTTCGGCTTCTGGCCCACGACCGGGAACCAGAAGGTCTTCGTGGTCAAGTCGACCAACGGCGGCGTCTCCTACGGCACGCCCGTCCAGATCGCCACCACGTTCGGCGGCTTCGACATCGGCATCCCGTCCATGGACAGCCGCCGGGCGCTGATCTACGTCTCCGCCGGCGCCTACCGGACGGCGGGGGGCAAGAACCTGGTCTACGCCTCCTGGACCGACCTCTCCGGCGCCGCGGGGTGCAACACGCCGGGCAACGAGCCGGGGTCCAACGCGGCCTCCACCTGCAAGAGCCGCGTCTGGTTCGCCCGTTCCACCGACGGCGGCGCCACCTGGGGCGCGGCGGTGAAGCTCAACGACCAGGCCTCGCTCAACGATCAATTCAACCAGTGGATGGTGGTCGACGAGACGACCGGCGCGCTGGAGATCATGTACTACGACACGGTGGCCGACTCCGGGCGCAAGAAGGTGGACGTCTGGGCCCAGTCCTCCTTCGACGACGGCGTCACCTGGTCCCCGGCCGTGAAGGTGACCTCGGCGCAGACGGACGAGACGGTCACCGGCGCCGATTCGGGAAACCAGTTCGGCGACTACAATGGCCTCTCGGGGATCGCCGGCCAGTACTTCCCCTCCTGGACCGACCGGCGGAACAACGCGCGCGAGGAGATCTGGACCGCGAAGGTCACCGATCTCGCCTGCACGCCTCCTGGGGCGCCGGCCATCGGCACCGCCACCGCCACCGCGCCGAACCAGATCCAGGTCACCTGGGGGAACGGCTCTCCGGCCGCGTCGGCGTTCAACGTCTACCGCGCGACCGGCACCTGCGCCTCGCCGGGCGCCTTCGCCCTGGTGGGCAGCGCCGTGGCCGGCTCGCCGTTCACCGACGGCACCGTTTCGGGCACGATCCACTACGCCTATCAGGTGAAGGGGCTCGACGCCACCGGCCACTGCGAGTCGGCCGCGTCGGGGTGCGTGGAAGCCACGGCGACCGGACCGTGCACGCTGCCGCCGGCCTTCGCGGGCCTGGCGAGCATCGGCAACCAGGCCGCGGCCATCTGCGGCCTCACCCTCTCCTGGGCGGCCGCCACGCCGACCTGCGCCGGACCGATCACCTACAACGTCTACCGCTCGACCACCCCCGGCTTCACGCCGGGTCCGGGCAACCGGATCGCCAACGGCGTCACGGGCACGATCTACAATGATATCGGAGCGCTGACGAACGGCACCACCGACTACTACGTCGTGCGGGCGGTCGACGTCTCGAACGGCCTGGAAGAGGGGAACACCGTCATCCGCAGCGCCGCCCCCACCGGCGCGGTCGCGTCCATCCTGACCGATACCTTCGAAGGGGTCGGCGGCTTCGACAACCCGGGCTGGACGCACGCCAAGCTCCAGGGGACCGGAGACTGGGTGCTGTCGACCGCGCAGTCGCAGTCGCCCACGCACTCCTGGCTCTCCGTCGATGAGAGCCCCATCGCCGAAAGGGTCCTGATCTCGCCGGCGTTCACGCCGCAGGCGGGCACCACGCTCACCTTCTGGCACACCTTCGCCTTCGAGAACCAGACCAACTGCTACGACGCCGGCACCCTGGAGGTGTCGACGAACGGCGGCACCTCCTGGTCGGTGATGCCGGACGCCGCCTTCCAGGAGGGTGGCTTCACCGGCACGGTGAACGCCGGCTTCTCGAACCCCCTGACAGGAAAGCGGGCCTGGTGCAACGGCACGATCGGCCCGATGACGAGGGTGAAAGTCGACCTCACCTCCTTCGCCGGCTCCCCCCTCCAACTGCGCTGGCACGAAGGGGACGACGAGAGCATCGCGGCCACCGGCTGGTACGTCGACTCGGTGAACGTGGCGAACGTGGGCGTCTGCTCGGCGAACGGGCTGTTCTACGATGGGTTCGAGAGTGGGGATCTGGGGGCTTGGATAGGGAAGGCGCCGTAGGAGCGTCGAGCCTTGGAGCAGCTTGCAAAGACTTGCATGACATCCTATACTCGGTCGCCTTAACTTTCCAAGGAGTGATCTATGAGAAAAAGAACGCTCAAGAAGATCGCGCTGACGAGAGAGACGCTGCGTTACCTCGATGACCGGGAGACCCTGGACGCCGCGGGCGGGATCACGGGCGCCAACCCGAACACGTGCAATGCGAGCTGCGCCACCGACGCGACGAACATCTGCACCAACTGCAACAACAGTCTTTGCGTTTGCTGAGTGCTCTCATGGGAGCCTCTGCTTGCGGGTGATCTCGGCCGGCGCTCTCATCTCGCGCTGAAAGAGATCACCGAGGATCTCCTGCGCCGGGTGGCCTCCCCGCCCGGCGCCGGCGATCTCCCCCACTTTTCGCTGGCCCGGGGGCACGCCGGCCAAGCGCTTTTCTTCGCCTATCTCGATCGCGTCCTGCCGGGCGAGGGGTACGACGACCTCGCGATCGACCTGCTCGAACGGGCCGTCGACGCGCTGTCGAATCTCGACGTCCGTCCGGGTCTCTATAGCGGCTTCGCGGGAGTCGCATGGGTCGCCGAGCATCTTCAAGGCTGGCTCCTCGACCCCGACGATGCGGACCCGGTCGAGGGGATCATGGCCGCGATCCTGGAGCATCTCCAGCAGACCCCCTGGCGCAGGCACTATGACCTGATCGGTGGTCTCGTCGGCTTCGGAGCGCTCGGCCTGGAGCGGCATCCTCGTTCCGGAGGGGCGGAGTGCGTGGCCCTGGTCACCGCCCACCTGGCCGAGCTCGCCGAGCGCCAGGGTGAGGGCCTCACCTGGCTCACCCGCCCCGAGCTATTGACGCCGCAGGCCGCTGAGATGACCCCGCAGGGCCAATACGACGTCGGAGTTGCCCACGGCGTTCCAGGGGTGGTCGGATTCCTGGCCGAAGCTGTAGGAGCCGGGCTCGCTCCGCCAGCGGCCGGCCCTCTCCTCGCCGGCGCCGTACGTTGGATCCTGTCCTGCAAACGGCCCTCGCGAGGCGGCCTCTTTCCCTACCACATCGCGCCGGGCTCCGACCTGAGCGGCTCCCGGTTGGCCTGGTGCTATGGAGACCCCGGAATCGCGACGGTGCTCCTCGCGGCTGCACGCCACGCGGGAGAGCCGTCCTGGGAGCGGGAGGCTCTCGAGGCCGCGCGGCTGGCGGCGGCCCGCGACTGGTCGTCTTCCAGCGTCCGGGACTCCTGTCTGTGCCATGGAGGGGCGGGCGTGGCCCATCTCTTCAACCGGCTGTTTCAGGCGAGCCGCGATCCCGAGCTCGCCGAGGCCGCGCGCTACTGGTTCGAGTGGACCCTGGCGGACCGCAAGCCCGGAAAGGGCTG
>QHVW01000450.1 GCA_003223675.1 Acidobacteriota bacterium | reverse complement strand
GGCGGGCTCCACCTGTTCGAGCTCCCCCGCGACGAGGTCCTGGAGGTCGAGATCGTCCATCCGGCCCACCCCTGGCTCGCCGAGCTCGGGCTCCGGTGGCACGCCCTGCCGGCCATCTCCGGGATGCTCCTCGACGCCGGCGGCATCCGCTATACGGCGGCCCCCTTCAGCGGCTGGTACATGCTGACCGAGATCGCCGCCCGCAACTTCGCGGACGAGAGCCGCTACAACCTCCTCCCCGAGGTCGCCGCCCGGCTCGGCCTGGACACCCGGCGGGAGGAGAGCCTCTGGCGGGACCGCGCGCTCCTGGAGCTCAACGTGGCGGTGATCCACTCCTTCCGGCAGGCCGGCGTGAAGATGATCGACCATCACACCGTGTCGCGCCACTTCGTGGAATTCGAGGAGAAGGAGCGGCGGCAGGGGCGCCCGGCCTACGCCGACTGGGCCTGGATCGTGCCGCCGCTCTCCGGCTCGGCGACGCCGCTGTTCCACCGTCCCTACGAGAACGTGGAGCTGAAGCCGAACTTCTTCTATCAGCCGGTCCCCTGGGAGGCACCGAGGGCGGAAGCGGCCCCTTCCGGCTGCCCCTTCCACCAGGAGAGGCTCGCGAGCCGCTCGGCGTAGCGCTCCATCGCGGAGCGCAGGCCGGCCGCCTCGGCGGGGGCCGTGGTCTCCAGGGCCTCGGCGGCGAGGGCGTGGCGGCCGGCCTGGAAGGCGAGGTAGGCCAGCGTGTAGAAGTCGAGCTGCACCCGCTCCGCCCGCGGCATGCCGCTCCGGCGGGCCACGGCGCCGGCCAGCAGGTCGAGCTCGGGCGCGGCGAGATCCAGCTCCACCGCCGCGCCCGCCAGGTCCCACGCGACGTCCTGCGGCCCCACGAGGTCGTTCCCCCGGTGGTGGTCGAGGGCGTCGGCCTTGAGCAGCTTCCCTTCGGGGGTGACCAGCCACTCCCAGGCGTGCATCTTGTTGTCGGTGAGGACGGGCCGCTCCAGGCGGGCGATCTCGGCCAGCCGGCCGCGCCAGCCCCGCGCCACCTCGGCGGCGGCCGGCCCCAGCGCCCGCTGGGTGTTGTGGACCAGCATCTCGAAGAGCTCGAGCGGCGTGGCCCCGCGCTCCTCCGGCGCGGCCGGGAAGCGCGCCGCCCGGAAGGCGAGGTAGGTGGCCACGGCATCGAGCAGGGTCCGACGGTCCACCTCGGGAGCGAGCGGCAGCGGGCGAGCCTCCTCCAGCCAGGGCCCCACCAGGAAGCCGTGGCGGAGGCCGGTGACCGGCGGGATCAGCCGGGAGCTCCCCAGGGCTTGCGCCAGCGCCAGCTTCTCCCGTCCGTAGCGGCCGAGGCCGGCGAATTTGAGCAGCCAGCGCCGGCCGCCCGCGGCGAGCAGGTACTTGCGCCGCTCCCCCTGGACGTCCGTCGCCGGCCGGAACGCGCGGTTCGGGAAGAGCCGCTCCCGCCAGCGGCCGGCGCTCAGGTCCTCCAGCGGCGCCTCCGGTTCTCCGGTGAGGTCCTTCACCCAGCCCTCCAGCGGCCAGCGGGATGTGAAGACACTCTCGAATTCCGCGACGTTCCGGCGCGCCCGCTCCCAGCGCGCCCGGTGGCGCTCGCCGGCGTAGGGCCCGAGACCGCCGCGATGACCGGGGTAAAAGGAGATCGCCTCCGGCGCCACCCCCCGGTCCTCCAGCCAGTCGGCCACGCAGCCGAAGGAGCTCCCCGAGAGACCCGGCCCCTCGTCCACCACGGCATAGCGGGGCAGGACGCCGTCTTCGGCGAGGAGCTCCCGCCCGAGCTCCCGGCCAATGGCGACCGTACGCGAGAAGGGGTGCCCCTGCGGCCGCACGCTCACCACGGAGGCCTCTTCCCCCGCCACCGCCGCCACCGCCGCGGCGAGCCCCGTGCCGATGCTGCGGATGCCGATCACCTTCAAAGGCCCCTCCCCCGCGCGTAAGGCGTTTTCGGCGGCGCAGAGGTAGGTCTCGGGGTAGAGCCCGTAGAAGGCGTACCCCTCGGGGATCGAAACCTCGATCGTTGCGGGGAGGTCGAGTGACAGGGTCGCGTCGAGCGCGCGCTCGATCGGCTCTACCAAGGAGAGGGAGCCGAAGGTGCGGAACGAGGAGAGCAGCTCCTCGGCGACCGCCCGGGTCAGCCGCGCGGCGGCCTCTCCCAGAGGGCTCGGCCGCTCGTCACCGTTCTCTGCGAGCTGCCGGTCGAGCAGACCCTGTTCCAATTCCCCGGCCGCCACCAGCAGCTCCGCCAGGATCGCATGCCGCTCGATGCCTGGACGGGCCATCACCAGCCGTTCCAGGCCGGCGCGAATGGCAGCGATCTTCTCCCGGGTGATCTCGGTCCGTTTGGCGTCGCCGTAGACGAGCATAGGCCGGAACAGGATGCAAACGATCAACATACTTGACATGTCAACTATCGACTCTTACAATCATCGCCGTGGAAAACGAGATGAGCCAGTTGCAGCGGGAGATCCGGCAGGGGAAGCCCTTCCGCTCGCGAGGCCAGGAGGTGGTCGTGGCATTGCTTCGCACGGCGGACCTCGTCCGCCGTACCGTCGGGCGCGCCCTGGAGCCGCACGACATCACGATTCAACAGTACAACGTGCTCCGCATTCTGCGCGGCGCCGGCGAGCAGGGACTGCCCACCCTGGAGATCGCCGACCGCATGATCGAGCAGGCGCCGGGGGTGACCCGGCTGCTCGACCGCCTGGAGGTGAAGGGCTTGGTGCGCCGCCAGCGCTGCGCCCAGGACCGGCGCCAGGTGCTCTGCTGGCTCACCCCCGCCGGGCTCGAGCTGGTCGAACGGCTGGACGAGCCGGTCGACTCCGCCGACGCCGAGGCGGTCGCCATGCTCACCCCCGAGGAGCAGGAGAAGCTCCTCCGGATGCTGGACGCGATCCGCTCCGGACCCAGGTAGACAAAATTTTTTCGTCGGAAGGTTGAACCAACAATCTTTAATCCGACACTCATCCCGCAAAGGGACTGAATCCAGGAGGAAACGCCGATGAATCGCAAACTGTTCGCCGCCGCCGTGCTCACCACGCTCGCCGCCCTGCCGCTGCGGGCCGACACCTTCGCCGTCGACCCTAACCACTCCGAGGTGTCGTTCCAGATCCGCCATCTGGTCAGCCAGGTGCGGGGCCGGTTCAACGCTTTCTCGGGGACGGTGCAGCTCGATCCCAAGAACCTGCCCACCTCCTCGGTCGAATTCCACATCAAGGCCACCAGCATCGACACGGGCGTGGCCAACCGTGACACGCACCTGCGCTCGGCCGATTTCTTCGACGTCGAGAAGTATCCCGAGATCACCTTCAAGAGCGAGTCGATCCAGCCCGCCGGCAAGGACAAGTACAACGTCACGGGCACTCTGACCATGCACGGCGTCAGCAAGAAGGTCACCTTGCCGGTGACCTACGGCGGCCAGATCAAGGACCCCCAGGGGAACATCCGGGCCGGCTTCGAGACCGAGACCACGCTCGACCGCAAGGACTACGGGATCGTCTGGAACAAGGCTCTCGACGCCGGCGGCGCGATGCTGGGGGACGACGTCACAATCGCCATCAACCTGGAGACCGTGAAGAAGGACGCCGCGGCCGCGAAGGGCAAGTGAAGGGCAACTGAGGCAGGTTTTGCAGGGGCGGCCCGGCGTGGCCGCCCTTTGTGTATATATGCGGCCATGAAGACCAACGCCGCCCGCCTCCTCGACTCCCTCGGCATCCCCTACGAGCTCCGCGACTACGAGGTCGACCCCGGCGACCTCGCCGCGGAGTCGGTGGCCCGCAAGATCGGGCTCCCTCCCGAGCAGGTGTTCAAGACGCTGGTGGCGCGGGGGGACCGCACCGGCGTGCTGCTCGCCGTGGTGCCGGGGGACATGGAGCTGGACCTCAAGGCGCTCGCCCGCCTCTCCGGCGACCGCAAGGCCGAGGTGGTCTCCCTCAAGGAGGTGCAGCCGCTGACCGGCTACGTGCGGGGCGGGGTCACCGCCCTCGCCGGCAAGAAGGACTACCCCGTGTTCGTGGACGAGACGGTCGAGCTGTTCGACG
>QHVW01000449.1 GCA_003223675.1 Acidobacteriota bacterium | reverse complement strand
GAGCGCTCGGTGGGCCTCAAGGTCGAGCCGGTCCAGGGCGGCCTCGCCATCCGCCAGGTGGTGAACGGCTCCGTAGCCGCCGAGCGCGGGCTCCGCCCGGGGGACGTCATCCTCGGCGCCAACGGCCAGCAGACCGCCTCCGCCGAGGCCCTCGGCCGCGAAGTCCTACGCGGCCTCGACCGCGGCAGCCTCCCCCTGTCGGTGCAGCGGGGGCGGTGGGTGTACAACCTGGATTTTCCGTTGTAGGGGGCGGAAGGGACACCAGGGACACCAGGGACAGCAAGGACGCCTCGGAGGTCTTTCGTCCTTGATGTCCCTGGTGTCCTTTATGTCCCTTCTTAGGCTTTCCGCTGCGCAGGCTTGTAGGATGGCCCCGCCATGCCCCACCGCCTCGCCCTCCTCGTCACCGGCGCCTCCGGCATGCTGCTGCCCCGGCACGTGCTGGGACGGCTGGCGGCTCATCCGGAGATCGAGCGCATTCATCTGGTGGTGTCGGCGGGGGCGAGCCAGGTGCTCCGGCACGAGCTGGGGCCGGAGAGGACCGGCGCCGCCGATCTCGTGGCCTCGGCCGGACTGGGGGAGGCGGCGCGGGGGAAGATCGCCGTCCATCGCGACAACGAGCTCGACGCGCCGATCGCCTCCGGCTCCTACCGCCTCACCGGCTCCGTGGTGCTCCCGTGCAGCGCCGGCACCCTCGGCGCGCTGGCCACCGGCTCGGCCCGCACCCTGGTGCACCGCGCCGGCGCCGTGGCCTTGAAGGAGCGGTGGCCGCTGATCCTCGGCTTCCGCGAGACCCCCTACAGCCTGGTCCACGTCGAGAACATGCGCCGGCTGATCCTCTCCGGGTCGGTGATCCTGCCGCCCGTTCCCGCCTTCTACATCGGCGGCGAGGATCTCGGCCGCTTCCTCGACCACTACGCGTTGCGCCTCCTGGACCGCCTTGGGATCCCTGCGGCCGGGCAGCCCGGGCTGCGCTGGGGAGATTGAGGCGGATTGCCCGTCCCCACCCTGCGGGACGGGAAACCTCCAATCCGTTGAGAGGGTTGCAGCCACCGGCGATATATGTATATTGGGTTCATGAAGCTCAGTTGCCACCGCTGGCTCGCCGCTCTCCTCGCCCTGGCCGTGCTGGCTGGAACGCCGGGGATTGCCGCGTGCCTCACCTGTGCCTCGGCCGTGGGGGCGCACATGCCCTGCTGCGGCTCCAGAGGCGATACAGCTTCGGTGCGGACGGTGTCCTGCTGCCGGGACCAGGCTTCGGTGCCGTCCGAGCCCTCCCGGGCCGTGGCTCCGGCTGCGGCTCCTGTGCCCGCGGTCGCGGCAACCCAGGCAGACTTCTCCGCGGCGCCGGTTTCTCCTCTGCGGACCGCCGAGCTTCCTCCCGTTCCTCCCCCCCTCCGCCATGAGGGGATCGGCCTCTACACGCTCAACTCCGTCTTCCTGATTTAGCGCTCCCCAGGAGAGGTGTGTCCCGCCGCGCCTTCGGGCCGGCCGCAATCAACCTTTTCCTGGAGGAGCCGATGTTTCGCTTCCTTTCGATCCTGTTGCTGGCCGCCGTTCCGGCCTCACCGCCGCCAGCCGCCTCCGTGGACGCGCTGGTCGCCGAGGCGCTGGCGAAGTCCCCCGCCCTGGCCGCCGCCCGCTCGCGCCTGGCCGCGGCGCGGGAGATGGAGGCGCCCGCCGCGGCGCTGCCCGATCCGACGGTCGAGGCCATGCTGCAGGACGCCGGCTTTCCCAACTACACGATCGGCAGCGAGGACATGTCGATGGCCGGGGTCGAGGTCCGCCAGGCGCTCCCCTATCCGGGCAAGCGCCGGGCCCGGGCCGCGTCCGCCCGGGCCGACACGGACCTGCGCACGGCCGAGGCCGCCGACCTGGAGCGCCAGATCACGGCCGAGGTGCGGCGCCTTTTTGCGCGGATCTACGCGGTTGACAAGGAGCTCGAGGTCTACGTCGCGGCGCGCGACCTGGTCGATCTGATGTCCGCCACGGCCAAGAGCGGCTATGCCACGGGCGGCAGCGACCAGGAGGCCCTGCTCAAGGCGCAGCTCCAAGTGACGCGGCTCGAAGAGCGCCTGGACGACCTGGAGACCGAGCGCGCCTCCCTGGTGGCCGAGCTGAACCGCTGGCTCGACCGGCCGGGAGAGTCGGCGCTCGGCACCATCGCCGCGCTGCCCGTGGCCCCGGAGCCTCCCGGTCCCTGGGAGGAGAGGGCGGTGGCGGCTTCGTCCCCGGTGCGGCTGGCGCGGGCGGCGGTGGCGGCGGCCGAGCGGCGGGCCGAGGTGGCGAAGCTCGACCTGAAGCCCGACCTCTCCCCCGCGGCGGGCATCGCCACCCGCGGGCCCAAGGGGCCGGTGCTCACGTTGCGCCTCGGCGTCGAGCTCCCCTTCTGGCGGCGCCAGAAGCAGGAGCCGAAGATCCGCGCCGCGGAGGCTGAGCTGGCAGCGGCCCGCCTCGAGCAGCGCGACGCCGAGGCGAAGGCGCGCGCCGATGCGGCTCGCCTGGAGGCGGAGTGGGCGAAGGCCGAGCGCCAGATCGTCCGCTTCCGCGAGGGGCTCGTGCCGCAGACCAGCCTCGCTTTCGACGCCGCCCGGTCGTCCTATCTGGCCGGCCGCGGCACTTTCTCCACCCTGAACGAAGACTTCATTCTCTGGCTGGACGCCCGGGTGCAGCTCGCCCGCCGTGAGGCCGACCGTTTCGCCCTGTGGGCCGAGCTGGAAAAGTTGACCGGAGGTGCCCGATGAGAGCCAAGCCGTTCGTCCTGATCCTCCTCGGTGTCCTCCTTGCCGCGGCCGGCTGCCAGAAACCCGCGGAGACCCCTTCCCCGAGCCCAGCCAAGCAGGCCACGCCGGCTCCCCGCAAGGTCCTCTTCTACCGCAACCCCATGGACCCTTCCGTCACCTCGCCGGTGCCCGCCAAGGACGGGATGGGGATGGACTACGTCCCGGTCTATGCCGCGGGGGCCGACGAGCCCGCCGGGAGCGCGGGGCGGGTTTCCGCGGCCGATGGCCTGGCTCCGGTCCCGGCGGGGGCGGAGGGCCTCCGGCTCGCGGGCGTGCAGACCGCCGTGGCCGAGCGGCAGTCGTTCCACAGCGCCACCCGCGCCGTGGGCCTGGTGGTGCCGGACGAGACCCGCGTCCGCCACGTGCAGACCCGAATGTCCGGCTGGGTCGAGAAACTCTACGTCAACGCCACGGGCCAGCTCGTGCAGGCTGGCCAGCCGCTGCTCAGCCTCTACTCGCCCGAGCTGCTGGCCACCCAGGAGGAATTCCTGCGGGCGCGGGAGGCCTCGGCGCGCTTCGCCGGCTCATCCCTGCCCGAGGTGCGCCGCGGCGGCGAGGACCTGGTGACCGCGGCCCGCCGCCGCCTCGAGCTGCTCGACGTTCCCGCCAGCGTCATCACCCGGCTGGAGCGGACGGGAACCGCCCAGCGCGTGATCACCCTGACCGCACCGGCTTCAGGCTATGTCATCGCCAAGACGGTTTTCGAGGGCCACCGAGTGCAGCCCGGCATGGACCTGCTCACGCTCGCGGACCTGTCGCGGGTGTGGATCGAGGCCGACGTGTATCCGTTCGAGGCCAGCGCCGTGCGGCTGGGGCAGAAGGCCGTGGTGAAGCTCCCCTACGGCACTGCCGCCGAGCTCACGGGGAGGATCGCCGCTGGAATTCGCCAACCCCGGCCTCGCCCTCAAGCCGGGGATGTACGTGGACGTCACCCCCGACCTGGGCACGCGGGACGGAGTGGTGATCCCCGACTCGGCGGTGATCGACACCGGGGTCCGCCAAATGGTGTTCGTACAGAAGGGAGAGACCTTCGAGCCGCGCCAGGTGCGGGTGGGCGAGCGGGCGGACGGCTTGGCCGTGGTCCTCTCCGGAGTCATGGCAGGGGAGCGAGTCGCCGTGCGGGCCAACTTCCTGCTCGATTCCGAGTCCCGGCTGCGGGCGGCGATCCAGGCCCTGCCCGCCGCTCCGGCCGGAGGAGACGCGCCATGATCCGCAGCATCATCGCCTTCTCGGCCCGCAACCGCGCCCTCATCCTGCTCGGGGTGGCGGCGCTGGTCCTGGTGGCGGTCTGGGCCCTGCGCCAGATTCGCCTCGACGCCCTGCCCGACCTCTCGGACTCGCAGGTCATCATCTACTCCAAGTGGGACCGCTCGCCCGACATCGTCGAGGACCAGGTCACCTACCCCATCGTCACCGCTCTCCTCGGCGCCCCAAGGGTCAAGGCGGTGCGCGGCTACTCGGACTTCGGCTTCTCCTACGTCTACGTGGTCTTCCAGGACGGCACGGACCTCTACTGGGCGCGCTCGCGGGTGCTGGAGTACCTGTCCAAGATCCAGTCGCGCCTCCCCGAGGGCGTGCAGACGGAGCTGGGGCCGGATGCCACCGGCGTCGGCTGGGTCTACCAGTACGCCCTGGTGGACCGCTCTGGAAAGCTCTCCCTCGACCAGATCCGCTCCTATCAGGACTGGACGTTGCGTTACGCCCTGCAGTCCGTGCCGGGCGTCGCCGAGGTGGCGGCCATCGGCGGCTTCGTCAAGCAGTACCAGATCACCGTCGATCCCAACCGCCTGGCCGCCTACGGCCTGCCGCTCGATCAGGTGGTCGAGGCCGTCCGCCGCTCGAACAACGAGGTGGGGGGGCGCCTCCTGGAGGCGAGCGGCGCCGAGTACATGGTGCGCGGCCGGGGGTACGCCAAGCGCCCGGAGGACCTCGAGCAGATCGTGCTCAAGGTGAGCCCCGGCGGCGTTCCCGTGCTGCTGCGCGACGTGGCCCGGGTGGAGCTGGGGCCCGAGATGCGCCGCGGCGTCGCCGACCTCGACGGCCTGGGGGACCACGTGGGCGGCATCGTGGTGATGCGCCACGGCGAGAACGCGCTCAACGTCATCCAGCGGGTCAAGGCGAAGATCGAGGAGATCCAGCCGGGCATGCCGGAGGGGGTGGAGGTCGTCCCCACCTACGACCGCTCAGGACTGATCACCCGCGCCCTCGACACCCTCCGGCACGAGCTGGTGATCGAGATGATCATCGTCTGCCTGGTCATCCTCCTCTTCCTCTGGCACATCCCGTCGGCCACGGTGCCGATCCTCACCATCCCCATCTCCGTGCTCCTCGCCTTCATCCCCAT
>QHVW01000448.1 GCA_003223675.1 Acidobacteriota bacterium | reverse complement strand
AAAGGAGTGAGAATGAAGAAGAACGAGACTCACACCGGACGAATCCTTGGCCGCAGGCTGGCCCGGGAGCTGACTCGCGAGGAGCTCGACAAGGCGGCCGGTGGCGTCCAGTGCTGGACCCTGACCGATCCTCCGGACGGCCCGTACCGCGACCACTGAGGCACCGCGGTCCGATCCGGTCCCGCCCATCCCGAGACCCGGCCCGACCGGCCGGGCCTTTCTCCACCCCCCTTTCCGCGTCTTCCGCTCTGCGAGCCCTGGAGGATGTTGCATGACGCGAGTGTTGATCCCGACCTATCCCGAGGACCTTCACGTCGAGGAAGTGGCCCTGGCGCTGGAGGACCGGGGGCACGAGGCGGTTCTGTGGTGCGGCACCGACTTTCCCACGCTCCAGACAGGCTCGATCGACGTCCGTGGCGGCGAGATGGGCTGGGAGATCTCGGGGCCGGGCCTGGAAGGGGGACGCCCGCCGTTCGACGTGGTGTGGATGCGGCGTCCGACGCCGCCGGTCCTCCCCCCGGACCTCCACCCCGGCGACGTGCCGGTGGCGCGGCGGGAGTGCCGGGACTTCCTCGACGGGCTCTACCATCTGGCCGCGCCGGAGGCCTTCTGGGTGAACCCTCTTGCGACCCGCGCCCGCTCCGAGCTGAAGGCGGTGCAGCTCCGGGAGGCGGTGCGCGCGGGCCTCGCCGTGCCGCCCACGCTGATGAGCAACGATCCCGCCCGCATCCGGCGGTTCGTGGAGGAGCTCCAGGGCCGGGCGGTGTACAAGCCGTTCTACCCCGCGCAGTGGGAGGGCGAAGACCGGGTGGCGGTCCTCCTGACCAGCGAGGTGAGCGTGGACGATCTGCCCGAGGACGAGATCCTGCGGCTCACCCCCGGCATCTTCCAGGCGAGGATCGACAAGGCCCACGAGCTGCGGGTGACGGTGATGGGCGACTGCTTCGTGACGGCCCGGCTGCTCTCGCAGGAGTTGGAAGCGACGCGCCTGGACTGGCGGGCCGCGGGGCCTCGTCTCCGGGTGGAGCCGGACCGGCTGCCGCGGGACGTGGAGGAGGCCTGCCGGCGGCTGATGGGAAACTTGGGGCTCCTCTTCGGCTGCTTCGACTTCATCGTGACGCCGGAGGGGGAGCACGTCTTCCTGGAGGTCAATCCCGCGGGCCAGTTCCTGTGGGTCGAGGAGGCCAACCCGGAGCTGCGGCTCCTGGCGCCCTTCGTGGATTTCCTGCTCTCGCGCGATCCCGCTTTCCGCTGGCAACCGGAGGCGAACGCCATCCGCCACGCGGACTACAGCCGGCGGGCCCTCGACCGCATCGCGGCGCGCGGCCCGGTCCACGTGCCGGTGGCGGACGTGTACATCAGCAGCGATCTGCCCGCGGAGGCCGCCAAGAAATAGCGAGGCTTGGCGGCAACAAAATCGCGAGAAAAATGATGGCTCGGAGATCTGGCCATATACCGGCGACCTCGCTCGCGCCTACTGCTGGTAAAGAGTCTCGCTCACGGTCCCCGCGGCGTAGTTGTATACATACAGGATCAGCGACCTCTCTGAGTAGGAGCCGCCCAGGACGAGCGCGGAGGCCGAGGGTCCGTTCGTGGTGATGCTGGTGCTCCACAGCAGGCTGTTGGACTGGTCGTAGAAGGCCAGATTGCCGTCGTATTGCATCACCAGCCGGCCGGGCATGTTGCCCTGGATCGGGGGCGTCAGGGGCTGCCAGAGCGAGGAGGTGTTTCCGCTGCCCGTGAGAACGGGGCCTTGCACGGGGTCGTTGAGCAGGGTGGCGCTGCCGTCCAGCGACGTGAGGGACTGCCCGGGAGCCAGGTAGGGGTTGGACCGGCTGTCGAGGCGGTTCACGCTCAGCATCTCACCCATCAAGCTCGTCTGCATCAGGGTCTTGACGGTGTCGGACGACCACCCCTGGTAACCGGCGGCCGCCGAGAGGACGATCAGCTTGGCGAGGGCGGCCATCGGGGTCATGTCGGCCGGATTGAGGGCCCCCACCGAGGGAAGCCAGGCGCCGGAGGCGTAGGCGCTGTCGTTCACGATGCCGCTGAGGACCTGGGTGCAGTCCACGACGACGACCCCCGCCTCGTTCGCCGCCTGCAGGGCCTGATACACGGCGCCGGACGAGGACTTGTCCGGATCGCCCGAGGGGAAGTTGCCCTCGCCGTAGGATTCCAGGATCAGGCCCTTGATCCCCGTGCCGACACAGGCATTGATCAGGCCCGCGATCACCGCGGGCCCGCCGACCTTGTAGGTGGCGGGAAACGCGTTGAATTGCATGACCGGAAACTGGTCGATGTTGTCCGTGATGTATGACAGTTGATCCGTCAGCGCGTTCTGCACCGCGGGCGTGTCCAGGCTGATCTCCGGCGTCGCGGGGAGGGGCAGCACCTCGGAGAAATTGATCGCCAGCGCGATTCCGTACTGGCCCAGCGGGGGGTAGTTGGGAGACGAAAAGGCATTGAATTCGCTGGCGTTCGTCTTCACGACGCGGTTGCCGCGGAATAGATAGCTGTCGAAATAGACGCACACCTCCGGCACGCCGCTCTGCGCGGCCGCGATCGCGCCGCAAACATTCTGGTACGCGTCCGTGTTGTAGTTGAGGGTGAGCGGATCGGAGGAGGACGCCTGATAGAACAGAGGGACCTGCGATCCGGTGATGACCACCGGCTTGCTCAATGCGGCGGTCGGGTATCCAACCTCGTTGAAGCTCGACAGCAGAAAGGACAGGGCCGGGCCCGTGAAATCCATGCTGTCTGTCCCATGCAGAACGACCCAGCCGTCATACGCCGAATAGGAGCTCAGGATGCTCTGCGCCATGATGCACCAGTCGGACGGCTGGAGATTGGTGCTGTCGAGGGTTCCCGTGCTCGACTCCGGAAACGTGATCAGAGGAAAATCGATGTTGAGCCCGGGATACTGCTGTTGCAGGATGGGGGTGATGAGAGAGTTGAACGCCGTGGAGAACGCGCTGTTGGACAACGGCCCCAGCGGGTTGCCGGCGCTGCCGATCGTGCCGCCTGTATAAAGAATCGCAATGTTCATGACAGATCCCTCCGAGAGCGAGCTCGCGTTGATCCAGGCTGATTGGGCTCCTGGGAACTGTAGCCTACCTCAGAATCATCGTCAACGTAGAAGATGTGCCTCCAGACTATCCCTGGGACCTCCGCCGGGTGTAGAATGCTCCCAGCCATCTCGGCGACAGATTGACCTCGCGGGCACCTCGCAGTCCTCAGCCCGGCGCGTGGCGTGCCCCCGAATAGGAGGACCCGTGCGCGCCAAGACCACCTGGACCCTGTGCTTCATTTTCCTTCTGCTCGCCCCCCTCGCCCTCCGCGGAGCCGGCGTCCCCCCGTGCGGGGAGAACGACCTGACCTTCGGCTGCACGAAGACGGATGAGGCCGGGCGGCTGCGGGCCGGCTGCGCGGTCCACGACCATCAGCGCTTCTTCGCCTCCGAGTGGCGGGTCTACGACCTGAAGAGCGAGGAGGTCCTGAAGCGGGTCCCCACGGACAAGGAGGGCATCGCGCTCGTCGACATCCCCGACCGCCCCTGGCTCATCCTCGAAGGCGAGGTCGTCTGCACCGCCCATGGCCGCGAGCTCGCCATCCCCTACCGCTTCCTCGTCGAGCGCACCGGCAAGAACAGCTACCGCCAGAGCGCCTACACCCCGGAGACCCTGGTCGGCACGGGGAACTGGAACGCCGACACCCAGCTCCACTATGGAGAGTTCCGCAGCCGCTCGATCACTGGGAGCGATCCCTCGCCGACGCCGGACCGGTAGAGCGAGATCCACGGAGAAAGCCGCCCCTTCGGGGCCGACCCCTCACTCCCCAACCCCTCTCTCCCATCCCTCCACCCACCTGACGGGGAGAGAGGGGCTTCAAGGCCCCTGTTTTGGAAATGCCAAGCTGACTTTCTC
>QHVW01000447.1 GCA_003223675.1 Acidobacteriota bacterium | reverse complement strand
CACGTCGCTGTCCCGGAACGGCGCGATCAGCACCCACGACGCCATCTCCCCCAGGATCGGATAGAACGGCGTGCTCGGGTCCCCCATCGAGAACCGGATCATCCGCACGTCCCCATGGCGGATCCAGGTGGCGACCGCCGACAGGTGATACGAAATGTCGTCGAAGCCATGCTGGCCCGCCGGCGCCCAGCGGATCCGCCACATGTCGTTGACGCCGACCAGGACGACGGCCAGCGCCGCCATGATCAGCAGCGCGGTGTCGACTCGGATCGCCCGCGAAGCCGGAGCAGGGGCGGGGCTCGTCCCCGCCCCGACGTTCCGATGCGGCAGCCAGAGCGCCAGCAGGAACGCGACCGCCGTCCACACCAGGAACGGCGCCGGCCGGAGCCATCCGATCTGCCCCATCCACGTCGCCGGCACCACGGCGATCCCCACCGCGAGGGAGAACGCGGCCACGGCGTGGGACTCCCAGGGGAGATCCGGCGCCAGCCAACGGGCCAGCCGGGACCCGGCCTCCCAGAGCGCCGCCAGCATCGCGGCCAGCACCACCACCTGAAACGCGCGCGGAGAGCCCGGCCACGCCGCTCCGGCGAGGAGGACGGCGGCGATCAGGAGGGCGGGGAGGTTGAGGACGGGCATCGGGGGCGGATCTTACTGCAACGCCCGGAACGCCCCCGCCGTCTCCCCCGCCGCCCGCCCCCAATCGAACGCCCGCGCCCGTTCCCTCCCCCGCCGCCGCATCTCCTCCCTCAAAGCCTCATTCGCCAGGAGCTCCGCGATCCGGTCCGCCCAGAGGTCCGGCCGATGGGGAGGAGCGTAGAGAGCGGCGTCCCCGGCCACCTCGCGCAGCACCGGCAGATCGCTCGCCACCAGCGGCGCTCCCGCCTGGAGCGCCTCGATGGCGGGGAGGCCGAACCCCTCGTAGAAGGAGGGGAGCGCCACGAGCTCGGCTCCGGCGTAGAGGGCGGCGAGCTCGCCCGGGCCCACGTACCCGAGATGGACCGCCCATCCCTCCCGCCCCGCTGCCGCGATCTCCTGGCGGACCTCCTCCGCCTTCCAACCCCAGCCGCCACAGAGCACCAGAGGGGGAGCGTCGATCCCGCGCGACCGCAACAGCCGCCAAGCCGCGAGCAGGGTGGGGACGTTCTTGCGCGGCTCCACCGTCCCCACATGGAGCGCGTAGCGGGGCGGAGCTCCTGGCGGCGGGCTCGCGGGCGCGGTCTCGGCCAGGATGCCCGTGCCGTGGTGGATCGCCCGCACGCGATCGGGCGAGACGCCGATCCCGATCAGCTCCTGCCGCACCGCCTCCGAGGGAGCAATCAGGAGGTCCGCCGCGAAGAGCGTCCGCTCCAGCCGCTCCCGCAGGGCCTCGGCTGAATCCGGGCGCACCGCCCAGGGGACCTTGAGCAACCCGAGATCGTGCACGGTCGCCACCCGAGCGCCCCGGGCGAAGCGGAAGAGCGGAGGGAAGAGGTAGTTCGGCCCGAAGAGCACCTGATTGCCGTCCGCCGCCATCAGCAGCGGAGCCAACCGGCGGAGGATCTGGTTCGCCCGCCACGGCGGCACCACCAGGCCGTCCGGCGCCTCGTAGACGACCCGCTCGACGGCGGGACCCGAAGGGAAGGTAACCACCGGCCGGGGAGATCCGGGGTCTGACTCGACCAGGCTCTGGCCGTAGAGCCGCAGCCGCAGGTCGTCCCGGTCCGCCAGATGGACGAGGATCTGATGGAGATACCAGCCCACCCCGGTCAGCGCCTCATAGAACGAGTTGACGTCCACCGCCACCGTCAGCCGCGGCTCCGCGCGCCGCCGGCGGACCTCCCCCGCGATCTCCCACAGCCAGAGGAAGGTCCGGCGCAGACGGCGGGGGGAGCCGAAGCGGAGGAGGGCGCGCGCGAAAGAGGCCGGTTTCACCCTCATACCGCGGGAGAGTGTATCTTTACGCGGTTTCCGCAATCTGGCCCCCATCATGCGCCCCCGCCCCCTACCCCTCGTCTGCCTGGCGCTGCTCCTCCTCGCATTGGCCTGGGGGCTCGCCGGCCGGCGGAGTCCGCTGCCGGCCTGCGACGAGGCCACGCCGGTGATGATGGTGCAGAGCCTCTGGCACGATCACGATCTCACCTGGCGGCAAGCGGACCTCGACCGCGCCCAGGCGCTCTGGGAGGGCGGACCCGCCGGACTCACCCTCTTCACCAACGACGGCGGCAGGACCCTGCGCTATGGCCGGCCCCTCGCCTATCCGCTCGCGGCGCTGCCGTTCTACGCGTTGTTCGGCGTGCGGGGGATCGCCCTGCTCAACATGGCCCTCTTCCTCGCCATGGCGATCGCGGCCTTGTGGCTGCTCGCGGAGGACGCCGGCGCTCCCCTCTTCGTGGCCGGCTTCTTCTTCGCCTCGGCGGCCCTCGCCTACGCCTTCCGCCTGGAGCAGGATGTCTTCCTCATGGCCTGCGTCTTCTTCCCTCTGCTCGTCTGGCGCCGTCTGGAACGGCAAAACCTCATGCTTCTCGCTGGCGCGGGGCTCCTGCTCGGCGCGGCCGTGACGGCGAGCCCGCTCCTCGGCCTGCTCGGCCTGCCCATCCTGATCGATCTCGCGGCGCGGCGCCGCTGGCGCGGTCTGGCTGCCCTCCTCGCCGGAATCCTCCTCGCGGCAGGGCTCCTCGCCCTGCTCCAACGGCGGGGCACCGGGGAGTGGAGCGCTTTCGGGGGAGCCCAGCGCCGCACCTTCGACACCGAATTCCCGCTCGAAAGCCCGCGCGACCTCTGGCAAGGGTACCGGGCGGAGGAGGCCTCTCCGGGGATCGCCGCCGGTCTGCGGCTCCTGCCGCGCAATCTCCTCTATCTCTTCGCCGGGCGCTTCACGGGGCTCCTCCCCTATTTCCCCTTCGCCCTCTTCGCCCTGAGCCTCTATTTATTGGGACGGAAAGACCGCTCGCGGCACCTCCTCGCGGCTGCCCTGCTGCTGTATGCGGGGCTCGTCCTGATCCTGCACCCCTACGATTTCGCGGGCGCCCCCGGCTTTCTCGGCAGCCGGCATCTCGCGCTCGTCTATCCGGCGTTCCTCTTCCTGCCGCGCCGCCTGGACGCCCGCCGAAGCCTGGTCTTTCCCTATCTCGCCGCCGGGCTCTGGACCGCCGTGGCCCTGCTCCAGTCCCCGCTCCACACGACAATCTCCACCTTCCAGCGGCTGCCGTTGGAGCTGACCCTGATCCCGGGAGACCACCTCCCGGGCTACTCCGCCCAGACCTGGGGGGACGCCGTCTGGATCGTCCCGCGGGATGCCTTCTTCGTCGAGGAGCGCCATCCGCACGGCGTCTGGGTGCGGGGCGGGACGCGCTCCGAGGTGATCGTCGTCTCCCCGAAGCCGCTCTCCCGGCTCGCCTTCACCGTCTACTCCCTCTCGGCGGCCAACGTCCTGACCCTCGACGGCAACGCCGGCCGGCTGACCGTGCGCTTCGACACCGAAGGCAAACGCGGCGGCACGCCGGTCGATCTCACCCTCGCACCCGTGGCCCGCGACCTCGGCTTCTTCCCGGCCGGCCGCGAGATTTACTACCGCTTCACCCTGGACACCACCGCCGGCCTCGTCCCCGTGCGCGTCGATCCCAAGAGCCACGATCCTCGGGATCTGGGCGTCTTCCTCGGCTTCACTGGGGGGCCGTAGCGGGTCCGGACGAACGGCACCGCGTTCCGGAAGGCCCGGAGACCGCCGGTATACACGACTCGCCAGGAGGACGGCCCCGACCACCGTCCCCCCTGACGTGCTTCAATTGTCAAAGAACCCACTCACCTCCGGCGCGTAGATACGGCATCCAGGAGGCGGCCTGTCCTCGATGCGGCCGACCCCGCGCGAGCGCTGGGTTGCCCGGCGCCTTGCGAGAGCTCCCCAACGCGTTTTTTGTCTGCCCGGCGCCCGTTTTCATCATCCTGGCGGCCATCCAGCGTTCCCCGGCGCGTTTTGAAGCTTCCCGCGCGGCCGTCTTTCTTGCCCGGCGGCTTTTTTCGCTTCCCGGATCGGCTTCCAGCGTTCCTGCCCACCCATCCATCGCTCCCGCGCCGTCATCCTGATGATTGACCGCCCCATCTAGCCTTCCTGCGGCGCCGGGCGCGCGATTGCGCCGTCATCCTGCTCTTGGAGGACTTCATCCTGGCTCCGGAATCCGCATCCGAGGGATCGAAGCCGGTCCTTCCACATCTTTTCCGATTGCACATGGTAGTATAGCCATCCGCCACGAATTGTCTAGGGGTGGGAATCATCTTGATGAATCCACATAGATCCCTTGACAGGCCGGAGGTGCCGGTCTAGGATAGTGTCTATCTCCAGTAGCATCATCCTCCCGGCCTCTGCGGCGGGGAGAGAGACGGAAGGGAGGTCTTCAGGGCCTCCTGGGCGTTCATTGACAATTGAATCCGAGCAGGACCCCTCCCCTCCTTACCGGGTCCGGAAGGGGAGGGGTAGGTTTACGCTGGAGGACCGCGCCGGCGGCTGGGCCGGGACGTGTTCTATGATCGCTCCCGCATGTCCGAGCCTCCCGTCCCCCCACCGGAAGACCTCCGCGTCGCCGAGGTCCTCCAGAAAGTCCGCTCCGGCGTGCGCCAGCGCCGCGCCGAGTCGACCACACTGGCCGGCGGGGGAGAGGAGACGCGCAGCGGCCTGCTCGCCTTGAAGCAGCGGGAGTACGTCCAGGAGCCGGTCGCCTTCTCCCACCGGCCGGGGCTGGGACGCTTCATCGTCCTCGCCCGCAAGGCGTTCTACAAGCTGTTCCTCAAGTGGCTCATCCGGCCGGTGCTGGAGCAGCAGAACGGCTTCAACCAGGCGGCGGCGCGGCTGATCGAGGATCTGGTCGAATCGCAGGAACGCGCCGCACGCGAGCTCCGCCAGCTCTCCGCCCGCGTCGAGGCCCTGGAGCGCCGCCTGGAGGAGAAGGAGCGGGCCGGCGGATGAAGCCGCGCATCGTCATCTGCGCCACCAAGATCCCGTTCGCCTACGGCGGAGCCGAGATGCTGGTCGACTCCCTGCGCGACGAGCTCAAGTCCCGCGGCTTCGAGGTGGACGTCGTCGCCCTGCCGTTCCACTGGCCCACGCGCACCGAGCTGCTGAAAGGGAGCCTCGCCTGGCGGCTGGTGAACCTCACCGAGGCGGCGGGCAAGCGGATCGACCTCGTCATCGCGACGCGCTTTCCGTCCTATCTGATCAAACATCCCAACAAGGTGGTCTGGCTGATCCATCAGCTCCGCCAGGCCTACGATCTGCTGGGCACGCGCTACAGCGACTTCGCCGCCTCGCAGCCGCGCGACGCCAGGGCGCTGGAGATGATCCGCGCCATGGACCGCCGCACCCTCTCCGAGG
>QHVW01000191.1 GCA_003223675.1 Acidobacteriota bacterium | reverse complement strand
TCGTCAGCGATAAGGAATTTGGAGGTGGGACGGTGAAAGGTTGATCCATAGGATGTGCTGAGATAGAAGGCGCGTGCGCGAATGCCGTGGTGGTGGTGGTGGTCACTGCTAGCCTAGAAGGAGGTATTGTATGCTGGTATCGATTCCCGCGAATCTCGTTCCAGCCGAGCTCTATCAATTTTATAGCGGCTCGACGTCGACGAAATGGTTGCCGTGGTATATCTGGGGTGGCGGCGTCTACGCGACGAAATACGGCTATAATCCTGCGAGCTACATCGGCTATCTTGGTACCGCCTCGGTCTCGTTCGAGGATACCGTAAACGTGAAAAACTTGCGGGTCGTCGGATCCGTTGAGGCCAAGGCGTTGCTGATTGTGCGTCTTTTTCAACGAACGGGAAACGTCTCCTCTCCTATCGCGACGGTTCTCGTCAACAACCTCAGTGTCTCGAGCGTCACGAACCCATACATCGACATCACGTCCTTCGTGGCCGGCGGAGGATTCCTCGCTTCGGCATCGAACAACAGCCTTGCGATCGAAGTGATCGGCGAGGGCCAAGGGCTGGCGACCGTCACCGCGCTTATCGTTGACCTCAGTTGAGCAGAGGAGCGACATCATGCAAAAGGATATTACTGTCCCCGAAGGGAAGGACTTCGTCGGCATTTCGGCGAGCGGGCACAAATACATTCGCCTGCTGGACCCGCAAGGCAACGAGATCTTCCGCTCGAATTCGCCCGGGGAGTACGTCACCGCCGCCGTCGACCCCGGCAGCTACAAGATCGACACGGACGGCAAAATCGGCAAAATCGGCTATGGATCTCTCGACGAACGCTATCGTAAAGGACACCCCATCGATGCGGGAAAGCCGCCGCGATAGGAAAACGTAAGAGATATCGGCTCAGCGCACCCTGGCGATGGCCGTGTTGATGCGAATGTTCGTCTCCGCCGAGGGGCCCGGTGTCTGTCCGTAGAGATCGAATTCGAGCTTCACCCCTGGCCGGAAGAGCAGGCAGTGGGTCGACCCGCCGAAGTGGAACATGCCCAGTTGCTCGCCTTTGTCGACGTGCTGGCCGACCTTGACGGTGATCTCACAGCTCGAGACCTCGGCCATGCCGATGGGCACCACACACATCAGCCCGATCGCGGGGTTGTCGGCTTCGATGAAGATCAGCGCGCGCGTGGCCACGGCCGTCAGGTAGGCCTGTGAGTTGTTGGGAGCGGCCGCGTCGGGCCCCTGGGGATCCCGGAAGCCCTGGTACAGGCTCTCCAGGTAGTAGGAGCCGTTGATCACGCAGGCTTTCTTGACGGTGCCGCTCACCGGGCTGTGCCAGCGGTGATAGCTCAACGCGCTGAGGAACGCCTGGTAGACCGTGCCGCCGGCGAACTGCGGCGTGTAGTCGTCCCAGTTGAGCATGTTTTCCAGCGAGTAGGGCTGGCCCTTGAGCCAGAATTGGGCCGAGAGAGCGACGTCCCGCTGCAGCGCGAAGGGGGCTGACTCGCAGGCGTTCACGATCACGCTGTCGTCACCGGGAGAGGAAACGGGCCGCGCGCCGGAGGCGAAGGTGCGGATGAAGAAGTCGTCCCAGGACTTGAAACCGTAGTAGGGGTCGTTGGGGTCGCAGTTGAAGATCTGCGGGAAGGTGCCGCTGAAGGTCGGCCCCTCTCCCACGGCCGCGGTAGCCACGCTCACCATCTCCTTCTGGGCCTGGTCGCTCAGCCACGCGATGACGGTGGTCGTCGGGTCGATCTTCTCTTCGGGCTGGGTCAGCACGTAGCGCGACTCCAGGGAGACCAGGAACTTCGACCAGTAGCCGAGGATCTTCTTGAGCTGCTGGTTGACCAGCGCGTTGGCGAACACGTCGTAGCCGTACGCCGTGGCCATCGGCCAGTCGAGCAGGGCGTTGATGGGGAAGCCGATGAGGCCGGCCGGCTGGAGCTCGCCGCCGCTCGAGGTCGTCTGGTAGGCCTCTGGAGCCGTGGTCATGATCCCGTTGAGCAACACCAGGAATTCGTGGAAGGTCCTGACCTCCGGCTCGCCGAGCGGCGTCGTCTTCCTGAGCCGGTACGCCTCGGCGAACATCATCGCGACGTTGGCATGGAGCACGCGGTCGGAATCCACCATCCGCTCGAATTCCAGGATCGGCTCGATCAGGTCGCGGGGGCGCTCGCGGACGGACTTCTTGAGCCTGCGGATCCAGGCGTCGGTGTGTCGGGAATTCCGGGGCAGCCAACGGCCGACGCGGCCGAAGGCGGGCTCGAGGGTCTTGCGGGTCTCCATTCTCGGTCCTCCCTCAATGAATGGCAAATTCGACTGCTCCCCAGGATAACGGTCTCAGGCTGTGGATTTCAACTCTTCTCTTCGCGAGCGCCGCCCGGACCAGCCCCCCACCCAGGGCGGCCACACAGGGCCGCCCCTACGAAGAACGTGTCATTTCTGGGTTGACGATGTACTTGTCTGGGTTGACGATGTACTTGGTGCTCCTCTCCCAGAGCCTCCCGGCGGTGTTGACTCTGACCAGGATGAGGCGTAGAGTTGCTCGGATGGGCTGGTGAATGAGTTTTTTCAAACCCTTTCGTTGATCGCAGGGAGAAGCGCTCGTGTCCAACATCCAGGTCACTCATGATGCAAATCCGAACAACGCGAGAAGTGAAAGCGCGATCCTGATCAACCCCAACAATCCGCAGCAGATCGTCGCGGCTTCCAAGCGGTTCAACAACCTTCACACCTACGATTTCACGCTGGCGACGGCTTTTTCGGCCGATGGCGGCCGGACCTGGAAGGATTCCGCGGATTTCGTCCTGCCGTCCGGCGCGACGGTGATGACGGATCCGACGCTCGCCTGGGACGACGCCGGGAACGTTTTCTCCGTCGGCCTGGTCGGCAACAACCCGCCGAAATTCGACACCATCGGCATGGTCGTCTACAAATCGACAGACGGCGGCAAGACGTGGGGCAGCCCGAATCTCATTCACACGAGCACCGGCGATGACAAGCAGTGGGCGGTGGGCGACACGAACCCGGCCAGCCCGTTCCATGGGCGCGTCTATGCCGCATGGGACGACGGCTCGCAGATGCGTTTCGCGCGTACCCAGGACCATGGCACCTCCTGGACCGGTACCGCGGGGAAGTCGGTGAAGGACACGTCCCTCGCAAGCGATTCCTTCTCGCCCGAGATCAACGTCGCCGCCAATGGCGACGTCTACATCGTATGGATCGCGGGCAGCACGATCAAGATGCTCGTGTCCAACGACGGGGGGGACAGCTTTCACGCGGTGACGTCTCCGGCCACGGGCGTGGTCACACTGAGCTCCTCGCTCTCGACGGCCGGCGGTTGGCCCGTCTTCCCGGGGGGAAATTTCCGTGTGCTCACCGTGCCGACCGCTTGCGTGTTCGGACAGACGGTGGTGGTCGCCTGGGACGATTTCCGCGAAGGGGTCTCCCGGATCTATTCCGCGCTCTCGGTCGACGGCGGTATGAGCTGGCTCACCGGGGCCTCGGGAAAGCCGCTGCTCACCACCTCGCCTCCCGCGGGCTTGCAGCACTTCTTTCCGCAAATCATCGTGGATCCCGCGGGCGTCGTCGGCTGCGCGTTCTATGAATTCGGGCCGAAGCCGGTGACGAATCTCATCGACGTGATCATGGCGCAGTCGTTCGACGGCGGCGCGACGTTCCATTCTTTCACGGTCACGGATCAGCCGTGGAATCCGACGGTGGATGCCCCGTGGGCGCACCATGCGGACAACCCGGCCGTGGTCGATTCGAGCGTCACCTTCATCGGTGATTATTTCGGCATCGACGCCAGCGGCGAGGGCTTCTATCCCCTCTGGACCGACACGCGGACCGGCGTGCAGGAGCTCTTCACGGCGATCGTCCCGGAAAAGAGATGCGCCTTCGTCGTCAATCGCAGCACGCTCGGCCAGGACGAGGTCGATGCGCGGCGCGGTCTTCCCGGCGGGGCCGTCATATCCGATGCGTTCCGTCTGGTCGTCGATGGTTTCGCCGCGGCTGACATCGGCGCCACCGGTCCCGCCTCCACGATCGCCGTGTCGCTGCCGGCCGCCGGCATGACGGTCATTCCCAAAGGCAATCTATCGGCCAGCCTCGGCTACGGTCCGGAGATCCAGCGCTTCACATTCTTTTATGACATCGATTTCGGGGCCACCGATACCGCGTTCGGCTTCGGTGGACCGACCAAGATTGTACCCCTCGGCGCCTCGGTGGGTCCGGTCTCCGCGCAGGCGGAGATCGAGCTGATCAAGCAGCCCAATCCGTTCCTGTTGCACGGCGATACCTACTGGCTCAGCATCGACCTGCGCGTGTTCGTCGTCCGCGCGGGCGAAGCCAAATTCGGCGTGCCTGGAGTCGCTGACGCCTCGGACGCGCCACGGTTCATCCAGCAGCTCATGGCCAGCGTCACGGCCGCGCAATTCGACACCCTTTCGAGTGACGAGGAACAGTGCAAGCTCTACCTCCAGCCGGCCGACGAGCATGGCGTCCCGGTGTTCAACTTCGCGCTCGCCAAGGTGCACTACATCGGCTTGATCGGCGCCACCCACGTGCGCGTCTTCTTCCGCTTGTTCCAGGCCCAGACCACCTCGGCGGCTTTCGACTTTCCGCCGGGAGGGCGCTATCGTCGCGCGCCGAGCAACCCGAGCGGACAGCCGATCGCGCTCGCCGGAATCCAGGGCACCGAATATGTCACGATCCCTTGTTTTGCCGAGGCGCGTGTCGACTCCACCGCGGTCGGCATGGACAAGCAGACCGATGATCACAACGTCCTGAAGATCACCGCGCACGCCGACGGCTCCGAGGTCGACACGGTTTTCGGCTGCTGGCTGGACATCAATCAACCGTTCAAGCCCGGCGGCGTGACCCCGAACAACCGTATTCCCGCCCACGTGCCGGCAAGCAAGGCCGACGGCCCCTTTACAGATCCGGGGAATCCGCCGTTACCGATCCAGCAGGCCATCCTGCGCAATCTCCATCAGTGCCTGATCGCCGAGATCGCGTTCGACCCGATCGCCATCCCGCTTGGAAAAGACCCCTCCAACTGGGACAAGCTCGCGCAACGGAATCTGGCGTGGAGCGACGTCGGCTCCGCGCAGGCGTTGAGCACGTTCGACATCCGGCCGACGGCGGTCGGATTGCCAGCCGCCTTTGCTCCGGATGAGCTGATGATCGATTGGGGAGATGTTCCGCGTGGCAACGTGGCATCCATCTACCTGCCGGGGACGAGCGCCGACGAGATCCTGGCCATGGCCGGCAGACTCTATACGTTCCATACGCTGCGGCGCGCCGACGACCATACGGTGCAATGCGCCACCGGCGGCATCACCTACCTCCCCGTTCCCCCCGGCGACGTCAACTACGCCGGCTTGATCACGATCGAGTTGCCGGAGAGGCTGCGGCAGGAGCACGCGTTCAATGTCACCGTCCGCCAGGTGACCAATGCGTTCGGGCAGCGGGTCGGGGAAGCGCCGGCGTCGAAAACGCGGAAGAGAGCGAAGTCGGAAACGGCGGCTGCGGTCGGATTTATCAGTTGGCGCCGGGTCCTGGGAGCTTTCCAGATCACGAGCCCGGTGAGGTCGAAGCCGGCGTTGCTGCTGACCGAGGAGCGAGACCTCTCGGTATTGCGTTGGATCGCGGAGGCGATCCCCCAGGGCAGCCGTTGGTATCCGGTCTTCCATCGCTATCTGGAGGCCGTTGGGGATCGCGTCAAGGCGTTTGGCGGAGACCCGGCGCAGATCCTCCCTTCGCCCACCGGAGATGGGCGGCGGAGGGGTGGACCGCCCAGGAAGCCCGAGCGCGAGCTGTGTCTGGATTTCACGGGCAAGGTCGCGGGCCTGATCTATGACCGGTTCGGAGACTTCGAGGGCTTTCTGCTGGACACCGAGGACGGCGAGCGCAGGTTCTTCAGCCGCGAGCAGGAGATCGCGCACCTGGCGTTGCGTGCCTGGCGGGAGAGGCTGCGGATCACCGTGTGCGTGGAGCGCCATGAGCCGCACCGGCCGTCGAAAATCATCGTCCGCCAGCCTCCCGTGAGCTTCGGGAGCTGATCACCAGGATCGTCCAGGACAAGGAGGAACAGCCATGCAACTGATCGAGCAACTCTTCGGGATCTCGCCGGATGGCGGAACGGGTTTGACGGAGATTGCGGTCCTCGCCGCCGCCCTGACCGGCGCCCTGCTCGTCTATCGGAGGGTGACGACGGGGCGCCGCGAGAGGATCGGACGCTTCGGATGGTGAAGGCTCTGCTGAGGCCCGCGCTATGTCTGATCCGTTCATGCTGCCCGTCGAGGACGATCCGTTCAATTTCGCCAGGTACGCGGACCCGTACCCGAATTACCGGCGCGTGCGCGAGACCACGCCGGTCTACTGGAGCCAACTGCTCGGCGGTTGGGTGCTGACGCGCCACGCGGACGTCAAGGCGGCCTTGCTGGACAAACGGCTGTCGGCGGCCCGGACCCGCGACGCGCAGGCGGCGCAGCTCTCCGAGGATCTGCGCCGCGAGCTCGCGCCGGTGGACGAGCTGCTGGGGCGCTGGGCCCTGTTCCAGGACAATCCGGCGCACCGGCGGCTGCGCCAAGCCCTCTCCGGCGCCTTCACCTCGGGCCTGGTGGAGGGGCTCCGGCCGCGGGTCCAGGGGCTCGCCGACGGGCTGATCGACGCGGCGCGGGGACGCGGGGAGATGGATCTGGTGGCCGACTTCGCGCTGCGGCTGCCGGCGATGGTGATCGCCGAGCTGCTGGGCATGTCGAGCGGCGATTCCGAGCGCTTCCAGCGCTGGGTCCACACCATCGCGCTATATTTCGCCATCGGATCGCTCGGCAACGCGGAGACCATCGCCGCCCTCCGCGAGACGGTGGAGCAGATGGCGGGCTACATGCGCGCGATCGTGGACGATCACCGCCGCGTGCCCCGGGAGGATCTGATCGGCAGCCTGATCGGATTCGGGTCCCCGGACGAGCCGCTGAGCGAGGTCGAGATCCTGTCGCAGTGCATGCTCCTGCTGCACGGCGGATATGAGTCCACGATGAATACGATCAGCAGCGGAATGTTTCACATCCTGCGCGATCCCGACCAGCGGCGCCTGTGCGCCGGGGACCCCGGCCTGGCCGGCGCGGCCGTCGAGGAGGCGCTGCGCTATGAGCCGGCCTTCCAGTTCGTGGTGCGGGCCGCGACCGCCGCTCTCGACGCCGGCGGCCAGGCGATCGAAGAGGGCCAGCAGGTGGTGTGCGTGCTCGCCGCGGCCAATCGCGACCCGGCGCAGTTCGACGATCCGGAGCGGTTCGACGTCCGGCGCCAACCCAACCCTCACCTCAGCTTCGGGTAGGGCCCGCACTTCTGCATCGGCGCGGCGCTGGCCCGGATGGAGTGCCAGATCGCCTTCAGCACGCTCCTGCGCCGCCTGGGCGATCTCCGTCTGGCGAGCGATACGCCCCAGTGGCGGCCGGCTTTCGGCGTGCGCTCGCTGGAGGCGCTGCCGGTGACGTTTTCCAAAGTAGAGCCGTGACCGAGCCGGCCATTCGGCCGAATCGATCAGGCCCGCCCGACGCGCGGCTTGGGCAGGCGGGTGGTGGCGCTCAGGCCCCGGGCGGCCCAGAGCCAGCGCCGGTGAAGCCGCTTGAGGTAGCGCGGCAGCAGCGTGGCGTCGTTGCGCACCTCGGCGACGATGCGGTCGGCCTCGTCTTTCCGCCCCTTGGCGTAGAGGAGGCGCGCCAGCCGGACCTGCGCCTCGATGACCGTGCGCTTCTCCAGCACCTTGCGCAGCGCGGCCTCGGCCTCGTCGCGCCGGCCGCTCTCGTCGAGGCAACGGGCGAGATGGAGCGGGCCCTCGCCGAGGTGCGAATCGGGCTCGACCGCCACCAGCTCCGCGAAGAGCGGCACGGCCTCGTCCCACCGCCCCTGCATCTCGAGCGCCTGCGCCAAGCCGAAATTGACGTCCTCGACTCCGGCGCCGTTCTGCCGCGCCTCGCGGAAATGCGCCTCGGCCTCGCGAAGCTTGCCGAGGACGAGGAGCTCCTCCCCGGCCTCGGTCAGGACCCCGGGCCCACGCCAGTGGGCGAGCTGGACCTGAAGCTCCCGCAGCCGGCGGCGGGCCTGCTGGCGGCGGGCGACGTGGGGCGGCACCAAAGCCGACGAGGTCCCGGCGAAGAGCGGGCTTCTCACGACGACGAAGTAGGCGAGCGGACCGACGACGGGAAACGCAAAGATGATCCAGTACCAATACCAGCCCGCCCCGACGCGGGCGCAGTCGATCAGGGCGGCGACCGCGAGGATCGCGGGCACCGCGCTGAACAGACCGCCCCCCAGGAGACCTGCGATGAGTCCGCCCACGGCGACCTCCTTCCGGCCGGAATGTACGACCTCTTGCTCATCTTATGGCAACAGGGCGCGGGAAGCAGCGGTCTGAGATCGGCTGTAGAATGTGCCCAACGACCGGGCCGCCCCGCGAGAGGGTTGTCGCCCAGGAGGCTCAATAATGCGTTGGATACCACGTAGAGGACGGGCGCTCGCCGGGGGGGTGCTGCTGGCGGTGGCGTCGGCTCCCGCGTTCGCCGCGCCGCCGGCCGCCATCCTGACGCCGCAAGCCGCCGCGCCGGCAAAACCCCAGGCCACTGCCACGGAAGAGACGGCCCGCCGGATCAAGGTGGACGAGGCCCGCCAGGCGCTCGACAAGGGGAAGGCCGTGCTGGTCGACGTCCGCAACAAGGAGGCGTACGAGGCGAGCCACGCCCAGGGCGCCATCTCGATTCCGCTCACCGATATCGGCGCGCGCGCCGGCGAGCTGCCCAAGGACAAGCTGATCATCACCTACTGCACGTGACCTTCCGAGCATACGAGCGCCCGTGCGGTGCTCGAGCTGCAGGCGAAGGGCTTCCCCCAGGTGGCATGTCTGCTCGGCGGGCTGGACGCCTGGACCCGGGGCGGAGGAAAGACCGTCAACGCGCCTCCCGTAGCGCATTGAGGAAAACCCCGGCGCTTCCTGGCCGTCCCGCGGCCGCCCGGGCCTTGATACCCGGGCGGGAGGGCGCTCGAAATCTGACAAAGTAGAACTAATCCTTCCAGAATAGGTCGGTCTCCGCGCCCGCGGCTCGCGCGGGCACGGCCGCCCGGCAGCCCTCAGGGTTCCCACAACAACGCCGTCGTCCACCCCGTCCGCTCAAAAGCCCGCGTCCGGTGGACGAGCGTGGCGCCCATGCTGGTGAGGTGGAGCAGGGCCGAGCGGCGGACCTCGTCGGCGGTCTGGCAGCCCAGCGCCCCCTGCTGTAGATCGCGCGCCCCGGTCGCCGCGGGGTCGATGCGCACGTCGAAGCCGCACATCAGGGCCTCGCGCACCGTGGTGGAGACGCACATGTGGGCGTAGAAGCCGGCGACCTGGACCGCGCGCACGCCGAGCGACCGCAGCCAGTTTTCCAGGCCGGTGCTGGCGAAGGCGCCAAAGACGTCCTTTTCGAACAGGGCTTCGGGCCCGGCTCCCGCCTGGGGTCCGAGGCCGGGGGAGAGCTCGGCTCCCCAGGAGCCGGGCTCGAACGCCGGCCACTCTTCGAGCCTGTTGAGGTGGCGCACCCAGGCGATCGGCCTTCTCTCCCGCCGCGCCTGCGCCACCAGCTCGTGGATCGCGGCGAGCGCCGCCTCGTGGTTGGGGACGGGCCGGAGCCCCCGCGCTGAGAATTCGTTCTGGGCATCGACGACGATCAGAGCTTCCATCTGGACCTCCTTGGGTAGCCTGCGATCGGTTACCATGATGGAGAGCATCGCGGAGCGGAGGGGCGGCTCCCAAACGGCGATAAGTCCCATCGGAATCTCCTATGACCTCCAAAGGCCAGGTTCGTCCCGCGCTGCCGGAAGCAGAGGCGCCGGCGGACCTCGCATCGGTGCCTGAGCGGACCGGCTGGAGCTCGGGGCTCGAGCTCCGGCATCTGCGCGCCTTCGTGGCGCTGGTGGATCACGGGAGCATGACGGCGGCGGCACAGGCTCTCGGCATGGCGCAGTCGACGGTGTCCGAGGCCATGGCCGCGCTCGACCGCACTCTCGGCACGCCGGCCGTCGCCCGCCGCCGCGGTGCTCGCGGCAATCTGCTCACCCCGGCCGGCCGCGCGCTGCTGCCGCACGCACGGCGGGTGCTCGCCGCCGTGGAGGACGCTCAGGCCGCCGTGGCCGCGGTGACCCGTGAGGCAAGGGCGTCTGTCGACATCGTGGCCAACGAGTCGGTGAGCAGCTACCTGCTGCCGGACGCCCTGGCCCTGCTACGGGATCGCTGGCCGGGCACCCGCTTCGCGGTGACCGTGGGGACGTGCCAGGCGGTGCGCGACGGCGTGGCGCGGGGCCGGTTCGACGTCGGGCTGCTGCTCGCGACGGGGGCGGAGGAGGCCGGGCCCGCGCCTGCGGCGGAGACGGCGTGGCAGCCGGTGATGCTCCTCGCGGAGGTGACGCTGGTGCTGTTCGGCGGCGGCGGGCATCCCCTGGCGCTGGCGGCGGCGGTGCCGCGGGCCCGGCTGGCGCCCTATCGGATCTTCGCGAGCGATGCTTCGGGCGACTTTCACGCCATGCTCCGCAGCTTCTTCCAGGGTGAGGGCCTGCCGTCACCCCGGCTGGAAGCGAGCGGAACCATTGACGCGGTGAAGCGAAGCGTGCTGGCGGAGCCGCTGGCCCTGGGAGTGCTGCCGGACTATGCCCTCGCCGAAGATCTCCGGGCCGGGCTGGCGCGCGCGGTGCCGGTGCGGCCGGGCCTCCCGCGTTTGCGACTGGAGGCCCACGTCTGCGAGACGCGGCCGCTCGCTCCGGCCGCCGTCGATCTGGTGCAGGTGCTGCGAGCCGCCGCGGGCAGGACGAAGAACGTCCACCTTGCCCCCGCCCCCGCCCTTGGCTAAGCTTCCGCGGGGTCTTTCCCCTTTTCCAGCGAGGAGCTTTTCATGTCCATGCGCGGCCTCCGCCGGTCTCTGATTCCTGCTGTGCTGTTGCTGCTCACCGCTTCCGCGTTCGCGGCCCCGGCGAAGAAGACGGCTCCCGCTCCCGACACCTCCCCCT
>QHVW01000446.1 GCA_003223675.1 Acidobacteriota bacterium | reverse complement strand
GGCCCCGGGATCCTCGGCCAGCTTGGGGTCGGGGTTGCCGCCGTGGCAGTCCTGGCAGGAGATGCCCACCGCGGCGTGGACGTCGCCGCGGAAGGAGTCGACGATCTTCCGCCGCGCGCCGTCGAAGAGGTCGGGGTTGGCGTGGCAGGTCACGCAGGAGCTGGCGGCCGGCGGGGCGGCGAGCGCCGGAGCCCCCGGGGCCAGCGCGGCGAGGGCCGCGGCGATCCATAGGTTTCTCATGGCTGTCCCTCCCCTCCGGCGCGGCGCGTCCCGAGGCTCAGGATGGCGACCACGGCCCCGGTGGCGAGCACCGCGTAGACCGGCGCCAGCGAGCGGTACCCCCAGGCGGTGGCGCCCACGATGTAGACCAGCGCGGCGAATCCGGCGGCGGTGAAGGCCGGGCTGCGCCCCGTGCGTACCACGCCGCGGTCGAGGAACGGGACGAGGAGGAGCACGAGGCCCGCCAGGCCGAAGAGCAGGATGGGGATGGCCTCGTATTCGAGGCCCAGGATCTCGCCTCCCGGCACGTGTTTCAGCGTCTCGAACATGAACATGAAGTACCACTCGGGCCGGATGTTCTGGAACGCCGGCGCGAAGGGGTCCGCCTTCTCGCCGAGCTCCCAGGGGAAGAGGGCGGCGAGGGCCGCCAGCACGCCCAGCGCCAGGGTCCAGCCGAACAGCTCGCGCAGCGCGAAGTGGGGGAAGAACCGCATCGGCCGGCGCTGCCGCGCCTCGTCCGCGGTCTGCGGCGGCACGCTCATGCCGTGGATCTGCACCTGCAGCAGGTGGAGCGCGAGGAGGACCACCGTCACGGCCGGCAGGATGGCGACGTGCCAGCCGTAGAAGCGCGACAGCGTGCCGCCGCCCACCCGGTCACCGCCGCGCAGGAAGCGCAGCAGCCAGCCGCCGATCAGGGGCACCGCGCCGGCGATGTCCGTCCCCACCTTGGTGGCGAAGAAGGCGAGCTGGTTCCACGGCAGCAGGTAGCCGGAGAAGCCGAAGGCCAGCCCCAGGAAGAGGACCAGGCAGCCGGTGATCCAGGTCAGCTCGCGCGGCGGCCGGTAGGCCTTCAGGAAGAAGACCGTGGCCAGATGGGCGAAGGCGAAGAAGATCATCAGGTTGGCCGACCACGAGTGGATCGAGCGCACCAGCCAGCCGAAGGGGACGGTGGTCATGATGAACTCCACCGACTCGAAGGCCTCCCCCGCCGCGGGCCGGTAGTAGAGCATCAGCAGGATGCCCGTGATCACCTGCACGGCGAAGAAGAAGAGGGCCATGCCGCCGAAGTAGTAGAACGGCATGTAGCGGTGCACCGGCACGGTCTTGTGGGCGAGCGCCCCGCGCACCCCACCGAGCGCCAGGCGGTCGTCGAGGAAGGAGCGGAGGGCGGTGGCGGAGATCCTCACGGCTCACCCTTTCCCCACCACGACGCTCGCCGGCTGGCCCGGGCCCTTGGCGACCAGGTGGACGCGGTAGGGGGTCAGCGGCTTCGGCGGCGGTCCGGCGATGTTGCGGCCGGTGAGGTCGTAGACCCCGTTGTGGCAGTTGCACCAGATGAGCTGTTTGGTCTTGCGGAACTCGACGATGCAGTCGAGGTGGGTGCAGGAGGCCGAGAAGGCGCGCAGATCGGTGTCGGAAAGCTTGACCACGATCACCGGGTCGGCCCCGAAATGGACGATCTTGAACCCCTTCTCGACCAGCTCGGGGTCGTTGACCGGCCCCACCTCCACCTCGGAGGTCGAGGCCTCGGGGATGCGGGGCGGGCTGACATACCGCAGGATGGGATAGAGGACGGAGACCAGGAAGGCACCCCCGGTGGTTCCGAGGAACCAGCTCAGGAAGCGCCGGCGTCCGATGCTGGGTGATTCCTCAGCCACGCGCGCACCCTCCTCTCCTGAAATGGAATCGCTGAAAAAACCTGGAGCCTATCCTGGCGCCCGGCCGCCTGCGCCGCCACGCGCCAAAGGGTGGATCGGCCCCGCCCCGGGAGGTGGGGGGAGGGGGGGAAGGGCTACGGCTCGCTCAGAAACCCCTCCAGCAGCCGGTGGAAGTGGTGCACCCCCTGCTCGCGGGTGGGGGAGTAGCGCCCCCGGTGGTAGAGGCGGGAGCGCACTCCCCGCTGGACGCTCTCGACGACCGCCTCGTCCTCACGCTCCACGCGGTCGAGGGCGGCGCCGGCTCCGCGGTCGAGGTGGGCGGGGTCCCAGACGTAGGAGAGGAAGGAGACGCGGGTGCGGTCCGGCGCCAGGGGGCGGACGGCGTTGATCGAGATCCCCCAGGGGTAGACGTTCAGCATGGTGTTGGGGAAGAGCCAGAAATAGTAGCCGGCGATCCTCTTGCCCGCCTTCTGAAGGTCATAGTCGGGGGAGGAGGGGGGGAGATCGAAGACGTCCTCGCCGCCGCTCGCCACCCCCACCTGGAGGTTGGACCAGCGGAAGAGCTCGGTGCGGTATTCGCCGTAGTCGAGGGCGCCCGCCAGCCCGGCGTGGATGTAGGGGATGTGGAACCCCTCCAGGTAGTTGTCGCAGTAGAGCGCCCAGTTGGCCTTCACCAGGTAGTCGCGCGAGCGGGAGGGGTCGAGCACGGCCTCGCGGAGAGGCAGCCAGGAGACCCGGGCGTCCATCTCCGCCGTCAGCTCCGCCAGCGGGAAGGCGGGGTCGAGGGAGACGAAGAGGAGCTTCCCCCAGGCGCCGAACGGGATCTTCGGCAGGTCGTCCGCCGGGGAGGGGAACCCCTCCGCGCCGTCGAACTCGGGCATGGAGAGGAAGCGGCCGTCGTGGGCGAAGCGCCGGCCGTGATAGCGGCAGCGCAGCGCCGGCAGCACCGCCGCGTGCTCGCAGACGAGCGTGCCGCGGTGGGTGCAGACGTTCGAGAGGCAGTGGAGCCGGTCCTGGGTGTCGCGGGTGAGCACCAGCGGCTCGTCGAGCATGCCTTCGAGCAGGGTGACGGGGTGGGCGGCCCCGGGGACGCGCGCGGCGTCGGTGTCCGCCACGAGCTGCCAGCTCCGGCCGAAGACGCGGTCGCGCATCGCCGCGTACCAGCGCGGATCGCCGTACACCTCGGCCGGCAGGGTGGAAGCGCGGCGGATGTCCGGGTCGATGGTCCAGGGGAGAGCGGGCATGGGGAAGGTATCTTATCGCGCCTGTCCCGGTCCGCCCCTCCGGCCACACTGTTCTAGCAAAGCGATTCCTGGCAACACGGTTTCCGATCTGGCTGTTCTGCCTGTGTAAGGCTGTGTGTTTCGGGGCGTCCCGGCGTGGGCGCCCTCTTTGTTTTCGCGAAAGCCGCTCCGGACGTGCTATCATCCCATCCTTCACCTGATCTTAAAAAGACGTCGCGGGCGGTTCCCCGCAGAGGGGTCTCATGACCGACAGGTACGAGGCGATCGTCATCGGCAGTGGGTTCGGCGGCGGCATCAACGCCGCCCGATTGAGCAAGCGGTGGCCGGGCGGCCGGGTGATGGTGCTGGAGCGGGGGAAGCGGTACCCCATGGGCTCGTTTCCCCGCGCGCCGCACGACTTCGCGCAGAATTTCTGGAACGTCGTCGACGTGCCGGGAGAGAAGCGACCGCGGCCGCGGCAGATGCAGGACGCCGAGGCGCACGGCCTGTTCGACATCCGCAACTACCGCAGGATGGACGTGGTGCTGTGCGCCGGCCTCGGCGGCGGCTCGCTGATCTACGCCAACGTCTTCCTGGAGCCGCCGGACCACGTCTTCGACGACCGCTGGCCGGCCAACGTGAAGAAGGCGGCGCTCGACCCCTACTACCGCGTGGCCAAGGAGGTGCTGGGCTCGCGGCCCATCCCGCGCAACGGCGACCCCCGCCGCGAAATCACCCGCACGCGGCTCTTCGAGCAGGTGGCGAAGACGACCGGGCGCAATTCCAGCCTGGTGGACATCAACGTCTTCTTCGGCAACGACTTCAACGATCCGCTGCCGATCGGCGAGCAGGCCCGCAACCGCCACGGCGCCCTCCAGACCTCCTGCGTCTACTGCGCGGAGTGCGACGTCGGCTGCAACACCCACTCGAAGAACACGATCGATCTCAACTATCTGCACGTGGCCGAG